>JAITGX010000031.1 GCA_031280275.1 Synergistaceae bacterium | reverse complement strand
TTGGGGTAGAAAGGACGAATGAGCTCCACCCATTCTGACCAGGGGATGATCTCATTCATTATCTTCAAAAAAGATTCCCGTTTTGTAATTCGTTCTTTATTCGCATACTCCATATCGCTAGGCGTCTGTTGTTGAGTCATTTTTCGTCTCTCCTAATCTCTTTTATTAATTATCTATCTTTTTGGGATTTTTCATCACAACAGGAAATCTCACGCATAAATAATTAAGTTGTTGACATTGATTCCAAATCTCGTGAGATTTGGTAAAACTGCTCTCTGCTTACATCGCTGTCATATGTCTTACGCATTTACTTTCTCTCTCATCTGTTCAAATCAAAACTTTGCCTTTAGTATATCTCACTGCAAGAGATTCTAGACACGCTCTTAGGGGCCTGAGGCCCCTAAGCGGGGTGTGGGGCGGAGCCCCGCAAGAGCTTAATCAGTGCTTCCTTGCTTCCTTGCTGGGTCCCGGTCATAGGTCTTTTCAACTACCGCAATTCATGTTGAAACGCCTCCATAAAATTCAGGCAACTGGAGTATAGTATACTGGCTGATATTCTGCCATAATTGGAGGCCTTTTGTTGAGTTTTTTGATTTTTTCGGGATTTTCCGCCTCAGCGGGGTATTGGATTGGCCTTTTGTTCGCGTTAGGAGCCACGTTTTTTTGGGGGATTGCGCCTCCTTTTCAGAAACGGGCTCTGCAGGAGATGGGGCTTGTGGAGATGAACGCCGCCCGCGGCGTGGGAATGCTGCTGTTTCTTCTGGCCTTAACCCCTTTTGCGGGGGAAAAGGTGCTTCACCTCGGCGGGGTCGCGTATCTGATCCTCGCTGGCGTCTCGCTTTTAAACAACCTAATCGGGGACGTGTTCGCCTTCGTCGCCATTCAGCGCTTGGGGGTAAGCGTGGCTTTCCCCATCACAAGTTCTTACCTGCTGTACATGCCCTTCATCGCTTGGTTCTGGTTCGGCGAGGCCCTAACCCCCTTCGTGTTCGCCGGGACGTTCCTCGTGATGGCAGGGCTTTCCCTCGTAAACTCCAGAGGGACGAACGGGCGGGGTGCGGCGGAGCTAGAAACGCGGAGACGCCTGGGGGGCGTCGTTCTGGCCCTGTTGGCGGGCCCATGCTGGGCAGTGGGTCTGTCCACAAGCAAGTACCTCTCTGCACAGGGGGTAGATCCCTCGGCCATAACGTTTTGGCGCGGGGCCTTTTTCGGGCTTCAATCCGTCGCGTTAGCGGCCTTGTGGGGTTTGGTGCGCCGAGTTTCTTGGGCTCCCTGGTCCTCCCAGGCGAGGGTGGGACGCGTTTCCGCGGGCGGGGTTCTTGCGGGGATGAGCGCGGGGGTTTCCGGACTGGTGATCGGGTCATGGTGCTACAACTCCAGCCTGCCCCTGATTCCCTTGAGCGTCGCAACTCCCATCGCGGCCTCCTGCCCCCTGATCGCGGCAGTGACCGCCTGTGCTTTCATGGGTGAACGGCTCCGCCCGCTTCAGTGGCTGGGCATCGGCCTCGCCGTTACCGGCGCCGCGGCCGTGAGCTTATAGGAGATTTGGGATTCCATGGACTACGTTGTTGCGGAAATCCGCCCCACGGATCGCCGTGGGGCGGCGGAGGCGGACCGGCTGCTGAGCCAGGAGGGGCTCAAACGCGACACCCACCTCGATTACGTCGTTGGGCTTTATGACGGGGACTGCAATCTGCTCGCCACAGGGGCCTGTTTCGCCAACACGCTGCGCTGTCTGGCCGTGGACGGCGCGCGTCAAGGAGAGGGACTGCTGAACCTCGTCATGTCCCATCTCACCGATTACCAGGCGCGGCGCGGCAACGTTCACCTGTTTCTCTACACTAAGACCGACAAGATAAATTTTTTTGAGAGCCTTGGGTTCCACGAAATAGCCCGCGTTCAGAATCGGCTGGTTTTTATGGAAAACCGGAAGGAGGGCTTTTCCTCTTTTTTGAAGGCCCTTGCCCAGCCCCGGCGGTTTGCGGAAAACGAGACAAACAGGTGCGCCGCGGCCTTGGTGATGAACTGCAACCCCTTTACCCTGGGGCATCGTTACCTGGTTGAACAAGCCGCCGGGCAAAACCACCAGGTTCACCTTTTCGTGGTAAGCGAAGACGTCTCTTTCTTCTCTTTCGCCGATAGATACCGCATGGTGGAACAAGGCTGTTCCGATTTGAACAACGTCATTTTACATCAGACGGAAAGTTACATGGTATCCAGCGCCGTCTTTCCAGCTTATTTTCTCGAAGACGAAGAATCGGCCATCGAGGCGCAGGCACGGTTAGATTTGGTCATGTTCGGGAAAATAGCCCGCGCGCTGAACCTATCCCGGCGCTACGTCGGGGAGGAGCCCTTCAGTAAAGTGACCCACGTCTACAACGAGGTCATGGCGCGGGAGCTTCCCCTTATGGGATTAGAGTTAGTCGTCGTTCCGCGCGCGGAGCGGAGCGGGCATCCTATCAGCGCGTCCTTAGTGCGGCAGCTGATTCACGACGGCCAACTGGAAGCCGTCCGCCCTTTGGTGCCTCCAAGCACCTTCGATTATTTCACGGCCGAAAGGGGACGGGACACCTTAAAACGCATTCAGTCGTCCTCGTCGGTTGTTCATCATTAAGAAAAATCCCCGCGAGAGCCGTGTCTTGAAAGTCTTGACCCGTTCCTATTAAAGTGAGGGGCGCCTCGTTTCGGTTCAGACGGCCTCGAGAGTCATCATCTCCAACAAGGACGTGGACCTCATGGAATCGAGCGTTGGCTCAAGACATTATCGCGATCACGCGCACCGCAGGGAGCGAAAAAATTCGAAAAATCTTTGTTTATTATACCAGATTGGTCTCGCGGTGAACGGGGATCGAACGTTTTTTTCGAAAGGAGGAGAACATAGAACATGATGGAAGACCACAGCGCTCACTTTATGGAGACGGAAAGCATCCCGCGTCTTTTGGCGCGCTTTGCAGGTCCCGCGATCGTAGGTATGCTCGCCAACGCTCTCTACAACATCGTGGACCGGGTTTTCGTGGGGCACGTCGTCGGGGCGGACGGCATCGCCGCCATTGCGTTGGGGTTCCCCTGCATGCTGTTTTTTTTCGCCTTCGCCATGCTCGCCGGTGTGGGAGGGGCCTCACGCCTGGCGCTGCAACTGGGCGCGAAGAACGTTCAGGGCGCGGAACAGGCGCTGGGCAATGCCATGTTCCTCTGTCTCTCGGCGGGGACGTTCTTCCTGGTTTGCGGGGTGCTTCTCGTTGAACCGATTTTGCGCCTCTCCGGGGCCAGTGACGCGCTGCTCCCAACCGCGAGGGAATACCTCTCGGTGGTGCTGTGGGGCGTTCTCTTTTCCACGCTGAGCTACACGGGGAGCTGCTGCATCCGCGCCTGCGGCAGCCCAGCCTACGCCATGGGGACACAGGTGGTCGGCGCTCTAGCCAACGTGGCTTTGGACGCCTGGTTTGTCCTGAAGTTGGAGATGGGGGTGCGGGGCGCGGCAGCGGCCACGGTGATCAGCCAAGTTCTCGCGGCGCTCTGGGTCGCGGTCTACTTCCTCACGCCTTGGGCGCGCCTGCGCCTGAATCTCCGCGCCCTGACGCCCCATTGGAAGACGCTGCGCCGCATCGCGGCCGTAGGGACTCCTCCCTTTCTGATGGATATGAACTTTGTCCTAGTCCTTGGTTTGGTGAACGCCGCGGCCTCCAAATACGGCGGGAACTTGGCCGTATCCGCCACGGGTATCTTCATGAGCCTGGATTCCCTGCTCTTCATGCCCGCCATCGCCGTGGGAGAGGGAATGCTGCCCATCGTCGGCTACAACTACGGGGCCCGGCGTCTCGACCGCGTGCGGGAGACCATCAAGTGGACCCTAGGCATCACGAGTATCTTTTATGGCATAAGTTTTCTGACTGTTCAGACTTGTGCGGAGTTCTTCGTCCGCCTGTTCAACCGCTCGGACGAGGCTTTCATCGCCTTGACCGCGCGGGCCCTGCGCATCTCCTACCTGGCTGCTCCCGCAGCAGGCGTCGCCATTGCCGCCAACTCCACGCTGGAGGGTCTGGGCCGCGCCCGTGACGCTCTAGCGCTTTCCTTCGCCCGGTTCTTCCTGTTCCTCCTGCTGCCCCTTTTCATCCTGCCGCGCCTATGGGGGCTTTACGGTGCGTGGAGCTGTTTTCCCCTGGCGGACGCCGCCGGCTCGGCGGTTTCTCTGCTCTACCTCCACCGCGTGATGAAGGAGATGAACGCCTCCCAGCGCGATCATCCGAGTTAGAAAAGCGCTGATCAGCCCCTTTGCGGGGCTCCGCCCCACGCCCCGCTTAGGGGTCTGAGACCCCTAAGAACCCCATTAATCAGTGCTTCCCTACATCTGGCACTGGAAAAAAAAAGCCAACGATATTCCAAGTTGGACTGAAGGAAAGAGACCGTATGTCGGAGAAAGTGGAAAAGCTTTTGCTAAAAGACTTCTCGACGAAAGATACGGCGCTGGAAAGTATGACAGGAAAAAATCAAGGGAGTACAGCCAGCTCCGAAAGCATGGAGACAGAGGATTTGAGTAGAAGAACAGAGGGATTTGCAATGCGGATTTATTATGCCGTAGAATTTGTGTACTTAAGCAAAAAACGTTACTGTGTCTGGTACTCATTTGATGACTGCGGCTTTGCCGTTAAAGACGATCAGGTGTTGTGTTTTGACGATGTGAGTTCTCTTAAATCGTACTGTCACGAACATCAAATTACGATTGATGACGATGGCGGCGATCTTGACTCTTATAACGTAGGGACGATTTTAGATTGGCTTGGCGGAAAAATTCCCGGCTTTGATTATCAAATCTTATTGAATTTCTGGAATATAACAACAGATATCGCTGAATCTGTCTCAGTAGATTTCTACGGAGACACCGACGGGCTTGTGTTGGATGTTTATAAGAAAGTCTTTTACGCCAACAATCTTCCGATTCTAAAAGGAGATGGTGAGGACTTTATACCGACTTGGGACGAGGAAGAGTTGCTGGAGCTTAAAAAAGTGATGCAAGACGCGGTTCGGATTGTTTGCAAGTTTTGTTTTCAAGCGGAGATAGGCAGTTGAGACCGTTTGTATAAGGTCAGCGCTGCGTTCGTTAAGTTCGATTATTGCCGCCTTACTTGTTTTCATCGAGCAAGTAAGGCGGCTCTTTCATAGTTCCCGCTCTGGGTAACATCCAAGTCGTTTTGCAGATAAATCATCTCATAGCCGGGGAAAAGCTCGCTGCTGTTGCAAAAAAGGGCCGAAAATGCCGAAACCAATCAAGATATAGGGCTGTCGCGTGGTGGCAGAAACACAAAAATACACGTGATTGTTGACGCGCTGGGCAATCCGATAGACGGGAGACAAAGCATATGGCACAAAGGAAATCCTTGAATATATTGAAAGTCATGGAGCCGGTTATTGTATTCCGCCGAAAGCGAACGCGGCGAAACCGTGGGAGTGTGATTTATTTCAGTACAAGGAACGGCACATAGCAGAGTGTTTTTTCAATAAGCTTAAACAGTTTCGGCGTGCGGCCGCGCGATATGATAAGCTGTCCCGCAGCTTTTTAAATTTCGTATTTATAGCTTCTATATATAATTCTGCTGAAATAATATTGCGCCTCCTAGTTTTCAAACATGCCCTAAGTTGTTGACATTGAATTTACTGCTCATTTCCATGCGTTTGCCCTGGTCGCCCCGGAGGAACATGAGTACTCTTTTCAGAAAGGGGGTTTTTGCGCGCGCTCAGTGATGAGTTATAATAAAAACGTTTCAGGTTTGTATTCAGTTGGGCAAAAACTATATTTAGGGAGGTTTTTCCCATGCGGTTTTGGTTGCGCTCTCGGTGGAACGGGCACGGAATTTTGAGTGAGGCCAAATTTTTCCTTTCATTTTTTTTCGCGCTGACGGCGTTGGCGCTGGCGGTTTCTGCGTCGTTTGCGGAGATTCCCGACGACGCACAGATCACCGCCGACCGAATGCGTTTCGATTCCCAAAGCGGTGATTTTCTGGCTTCGGGTAACGTGGTCATTCAGGCCGGGGGCTTGACGGCCTACGCCCCCAGGGGAACCGGCAACATCAACAACAAGGAAGTGCACTTCACGGAGGGCGTGCTGGTCTCAGGGGACTGGCAGGGTGACTGGGTGGACCTTTCCTCGTGGACGGCGTCGATCTTTTTCGCCCAGACGCCCACCTACATCGCGGAAGGAGACGTGAAGGGAGAGTTCGGCAAGATATGGATTGACGCGGACAAGCTCTACATGAAGGGCGAGAATATCTCAGCCCTCAACGTGCGCCGCTTGGTGGATCGTGAAAAGGACGTGACTTTCGGGGGGCAGGACGTGAGGGGAATCCTTAGGAATGGCGTTTTATCCTCAATGACCGCCCAGCGCGCGGTCTGGCTTCGCGGGCGTCCTAACTCCGAAGGGGAGATGGTGAACATCCAGGGGGACACGGCTGTTTACTCCGTGGAGCGGGGCAGCGTTGTGATCAGCGGCAGCGTCAAGGCCGTTCAGAAGGGGCGGACCATCACCTCTCGTTCCCTCGTCTACTTCCCGGACACCAACAGGTTCGAGGCCGCTGGAGGGATTGCCGAGGGACGGGGCACCCCGGCTCGGATTACCATCGACATAAACCAGGAGAGGCAGAAGCGGTGAGCGGGCAGAAACTTTCGGCCCGTGGACTGCGAAAAAGTTACAAGGGCCGCCTAGTGGTGAGCAACGTGAACATCGAGGTGGGACAGGGCGAGATCGTGGGGTTGCTGGGACCCAACGGCGCCGGAAAAACCACTTCTTTTTACATGATCGTGGGTCTGGTGCAGCCGGATTCGGGAATCGTATCCGTGGGGAAGCGCAACTTGACGGGTATGCCCGTGTATCTCCGCGCGCGGGCGGGCATTGGCTATCTGCCCCAAGAATCCTCGGTATTCCGCAACCTGACGGTGCGCGAAAACCTGTATCTGGCCTATGAGGAAACGGGCTTGAAACGGTGGCGGGTCACGGGTGCGGAGATGCTGATGATGCAGTTTGGTATCGCCCACATCGCGAACACCAAGGGCTACGCCCTCTCCGGCGGGGAGCGCCGCAGGCTGGAAATTGCCCGTTCTATGCCGTTGCAGCCTGACTTTATCCTTCTGGACGAACCTTTTAACGGTATCGACCCCATCGCCGTCAGCGACATACAAAACATGATTCAGAGCCTGAAAGAACAGGGTTTCGGCGTTCTGCTCACCGATCACAACGTGCGTGAGACCCTTTCCATCACGGACCGGACCTATCTGATCCACGACGGGCATATCATTCTGAACGGTACACCCGATGAAATGCGGGAAAACCCCCTGGCGCGGAAATTTTACCTAGGCGATAATTTCCAATGGTGACGGCAAATGGTGACGGCAAAACTCCCAGCGTTTCCTTAAGGAAGCGCTGAGTAATGGGGTTCTTAGGGGAACAAGGCCCCTGAGCGGGGCGTGGGGCGGAGCCTCACAAGGGGTTAATCAGCGTTTTCTTAAAAACAGATACCCGAAACGGAGTCTTTGAGTTTCCCTTCTGCGAGCGAGGTGCGGTCAGATGACAAGGAGAAATTTTTTTCTGCTTTTTTTGTTTTGCGCGTTGACCTTTCTTTGTAAAACCCCTTTTTCCGCGCCCGCTTGGAGCGGAGAACCCGACCCGGAGGAGCTGGAACGGCAGGAGACCCTGGCGTCGGAGTACCTGTTCCAGCTCGTCCGGACGTCGGCGGACGAGTCCGAGGAGCGGGAGCGGCTTTACCTCCTCCTAGCCGAGGAGTGCCCAGACACGCAGGCGGCTCAGGAAGCTTACTGGGCGCTCTCCAACCTCTACCTGGACGGCTTCGACGACCCCAAGGAGGACAAGGCGCAGGAGATACTCAAGCAGTTTCTGGAACGCTATCCGTCGTCCCAATGGGTCGAGCACGTGAAGAGCCGCCTGCTCTGGCTGCGCGGCGGGCGCTAGAGGCCAGATCGTCTATACGAATTGAAAGGATGTTTACGAGAATATGGATGAAGTGAAGAGCGGGACCGGCGCGGCAGTGCGCGCCGTGTCGGTCTGCCTGCCGGAGAAGGTACTGGACAACGCGGAGCTGGTTCGCGAGTTTGGAACCTGGACGGAAAACAAAATTTTCAACAAGACGGGGGTTTTGCGCCGTCACGTGGTGCGGGAGGAACTGGTTTCTGAACTGGCGGTAGGGGCGGGGGAGGCGCTCTTCGCGGAGCACGGGGTACGGCGCGGGGAGGTGGATTTCCTGTTGCTTTGCACAGAATGCCCCGACCATTTTCTGCCCGCCACGGCCTGCATCGTTCAGAACCGACTGAACCTGCGGAAAAGCGCCGGGGCGCTGGACTATAACTTGGGCTGTTCGGGCTACATTTACGGACTGGCGCTGGCAAAAGGACTTATCGCCGGGGCCGTGGCGCGAAAGGTGCTGCTCATCACGGCGGACACCATCACCCGTGCGGTGCATCCTAGGGACAAGAGCACGCGCACCATCTTTGGGGACGCGGCAACGGCCACGCTGCTGGAGGCCTCCGATACGGATGGCGTGGGGCATTTCTCACTGGGCACCGACGGCAGCGGCGCGGAGAAGCTGATCATCCCGGCAGGGGCCTGGGCCCATCCCTCGTCGCCGGAGACTCAGACTGAAACGGTCAACCGCTGGGGCAACGTCCGCACGCCGGAAAACCTCTACATGGATGGCCCGGAGATTCTGGAGTTCACGCTCTCGGTAGCCCCAGCCTGCCTTGACGAGGTGCTGCGGCTCAATAACCTGTCCCAAACGGACATCGACCTCTTCGTTTTCCATCAGGCCAGCCGGATGCTGCTCGAAAAAGTGCGCGCCGCGCTCTCGCTTCCGGAGGAAAAATTCGTGTTCAACATTGAAAACTACGGCAACACCACAAGCAGCACCATTCCCGTCGCCTTGTGGGATATGGAACGGGAAGGACGCCTGAAAAAAGGTGATCGGGTGCTGCTCATGGGCTTTGGAGTGGGACTTTCCTGGGGCGGTACCGTTCTGCGGTGGTAGAGGGTTCTTCCCTCAGCCGATGGGGTTCTTAGGGGCCCACGGGCCCCTAAGCGGGGCGTGGGGCAGAGCCCCGCAAAGGGCCTAATTTATAGCTCCCTGTTCTTCGAAGAATTCAGAAAGACGCGCTGTTTTTTAGGGTTGGGGACGGCGCGATTTGAATCAAGGGGTTTGCCTACGGATCAAGGGGTCTGCCCCTTGTTGGTCCTTGATGCCAGAGGAATTGACGGGTGGAGGCGGCGTTGCCGCTCAGGGGAACTTCCACCCAGCCCCAGGGAGTTACGAGGATAAAGCGCAGGATGACCCCCTGTTCAGCCAGGGCGTCCACGTGAGCGGCGTAGTGAATAGTGTCTCCGAAAATGAAGGTGTCGCTGAGCACCCAAACGCGCTTGCTCTTCTTCCGATTGAACAGGGCTGCGTAATCAATGGCCGTCCGCACGCCGCACTCGTAGTCCGGTGGGTTGACGCTTACCACAATGACGTCAGGTCTCCCCTCGGGCCGCCTCATGTTGGGAATGAGATCCACATAACGCTCCAGGCTTTCCAAGCTGGAGAAAAGCTTGTCTAAGTCCATCTCGCCGCCGTCCTCGAACATGGCGGTGACGGGGTCCATACCCTGCTCCGCTGGAGCGTTCACGGTGTCCAGCATCCAAGACTGTATTTTAGATATGGCTTCGAGGATGTACTGTGGATACTCCGTCTCCGAAATGGCCGAAAGCAGCTGCTTCACCGTCAATTCCCTCTCTTTGCGCCTTCCATCGGAATTCATGCTCGTCCCCCCCATAGCTCTTCGTCTAGTCACGGGCTCGAAAAAGAGGCCAGAAACTGGATATGAACGCTTAAGTTTCAAACACAAAAGAACCAGCGGCTTCAGCGTTTTGCCAAAACCGCGAAAAAACCGCTTAATCAGAAAAACCAGCGCACCAGAAAAGCGGTGACTCCCGCCAAGGATTTTCCGAAACATCCCGCGCATCCGTCCTCGTTTGATTCGTAATTATTCATTATGAAGCGGTTAAGCCTCTAACGAGGATCAGGAAAGTGCCCGCCACAGTGGTTAAAAGGGAGTGCCGCTCGCTTTTCCACAGTACCTGAGCATCAAAGGGTCCCCCGATCAGGCCCGTCGGCCAGCCCTTGGGAAAAAACCGGCCCGTTCGTTCCCTGTAGCGGCGGTACTCGTCCCCGAACTTTTCCAAAAGGAAAGCCTCCTCGTGAGGAACGATAAGTACAGTATACAGCAAAACGAAAATTACCACAAAGGTCAATGCGGCCCAAGGGCCCGCCATAAGCCCCCAACCTAGGCCAATGAGCCCGTTGCCAGCGTAGAGGGGATTTCTGACGAAGGCGTAAGGCCCCCAAGTCGCCAGGGCCTCTGCCCCAACCCGCTCTCCCCGGTAACGCCCGATACACCCTACGGCCCAAAAGCGAAGCACTTGACCCAAGAATACTAAAGGAAGCCCTGTCAGTGCCGACGCCATTGAGGAGGGATGAGCTGAAAAGAGGATCATAAGAAAAAGCAGGGTCCACACGCCGCCGCGCAGGTGAAAGGCCTTTTCCCGAAGACGCTGGATAAACGCGCTCATCCCTTCAGTTTGACCTCCTCTTCAGGGGAGGCGCCTTTGTGCAGGTCTTCGGTTACGCCCCAGCCCACCAGCCGGACGGCGGTGATAACGCCCATGAAGATCGAGATGTACTCCGTGAAGAACCGCCAAATGATGGACATAATCCCGGCCATGTTCCAGGGCATCAAGGTGCCGAACAGGATAGCCCCGCCGCTTTCAGCCACGCCGCTGGCCCCTGGCGTGGGAATGAAGTAGAGCACGAACATGAAAATCGCTTGGGTCGCCAGGGTCTGAGCAAAGTTGAAGGGCAGCCCCACGGAGTACATCAGCACCGGCAGCACGGAAAAAACGCACAGCAAGTGGAGCACGGAAAGGAGAACAGCCGCGATGGAGTAGCCGAACCCGCTCGAAAAGGCCAGCCTAAAGTTGAGATTGTAATTGTCCATCTCCCGGTCCAGCCACTGGATGTATCCCTTGACTTTATCAGGGGGCAAAATTTTCAGTTTTCTCAGCCAGAGCAGGAAAACTTTCCCCACTCGCTTGACGGACCGCGGACGCAGTATGGTGTAAGCGATGAGGAGCCAGGTGCAGAAAATGACCGCAAAGACGTAAGTCACTACGCCTCTGATGAAGGGGCTGCTGTCCATGAGGTCGGGGTCAATAAAAAACGCCGCGGGAACGACGAAACTCAAGATCAGAACCGTCAGCATGGTACGGATGAGGGTTATCGCAATGCCCTTCCCTATGGGAATGCCCTTTTTGTAGAGAACGTAGACCTGAAAGGGTCCTCCGCCGCTCTGCATGGGGGTCACGGCACAGCCGAAGTAGTGCAGCCACGTCAAAGCGATGCCCCACTTGAAGGAGACGTTCTCGTGGGCCGCGCGGACCAGGGCGCAGAACCGCCCCGCATCACAGCACCAGGCGGCGAGAGTCAGCCCCAAGGCCGCCAGCAGAAATGTTTTATCCGCGCCCAGAAGGGACGTTATCGTTTCAGAGGTCACGCTTTTGGACAGGATAATGGCGTTGGCGCCGAAGGCAAGCAGGATAAAAATAACCAAACCTTTACGAAGGGACAACAGTTCCCCCTCCTCTTTCGTCGAAATCGAGGCCCGCGCCTACTGTTTTTTCGGTGGGTTACTGATCGGTGGGTTACTGAGTGGAGGAGCCCAGCTCCCGAAGCCTCTGGATATGCAGGGCGAACTCCCCCACCTCTGGAACCAGCTTTTGGCGGATAGCCAGAGCTATCTGAAGGAACTTCCCCTCCTCATGCAGGCTGGCCACGCGGGTAACGTCCGCGACGAAGGCGGCTTTCAGGTCCTCCCCCTTGTTGGCGTCCCCCCCCACGGCCAGGAGTATGCTGCATTTCTGGAAGACGCCGAGAAGCCAGTCTAAGCCTTCTGCGGCGTCGGCCAGCTTTCCCTGGCCGGCGATGTTCTCGTTCTTTTCGAAATGAAGCGCGATTTCCTCCAAGCCCTTCTTCAGCCTGGGGACGTATTTGATCGCCTCGTCCAGCGAGTCCGTCACCAGTTCCCGCACGAGCTGCGTGGTAAAATTGGCGCTCAAGCCGCCTGTGAGGTTCAGAAAGGCCTCTTCCTCCATAGGTACGTCGTCCGCTCGTATTTCCGTGATAACGCGGCCGTTCCGAGACGTCTCGTCCCGCACGGCGCTCAAAATAGACACGGCGTTTGCGCCCCCCAGGGCTTCGGAATAGTCCTGTCCGTCAATGTAAACCTTCATAATGAAAACTCCCCTTTCCGGCAAGGCCGGAGCCTGCAATACACTCTATTGTAGCACAAGTAAGCATTGCTGCCTTTCAAACCACGCGCCAGACCCGTTTTTAACGAAAGATTTACGTTAAAGCGCAAGCGGCGCTGCATTCGCTTTCATCGTCTCCCGCTTACCCTTCCAGCTCCAGCAGCTCCACCCATATCGCGTTGCCCACCCTCATCCCGGCGGGAGTAAGGGAGACACTTTTACCCTCGAAACGAACCAAGTGCGGAGGAATTTTTTTCAAAACGCCAAGGACCTGCCCCGCAAGCTCCTGGCCAAACCGGACCGCGAAAGAGCCGAGGTCGATTCCCCAGCGCGTTCGCAGGGCCAATATCGCGGCCTCAACCCCGCGCGAACGCCCCTTGAGGCGCTCTGCCTCCGCTATGGAGAACTCAGCGGACATGGAACATTCCTCAAGGGTCGGCGCGTTTCGATAGCGAAAACCGTGCTGGTTCAAAGAAAGATACCCCCAAGCCGAAGGACCCAGCGCCAGGACGCTTTCCTGCCGCCAATAGGCCAAATTATGGCGGCACTCCTCTCCTAACCGGGCGAAGCTGGCGACCTCGTATTGCGCGAGGCCTTTGCGCGGAAGGTACCATTGGGTGAAACGGTAAAAGGAGCAGCCCTCTGACAGAGATGGAGATAGTTGACCCAATGGCGTGTTGGGTTCCAAGGTCAACTGGTAGGCGGAAACGTGCCCAGCCCCCGCCGCCAGCACGGAGTGAAGCGATTGATGCCACGTCCGCAGCGTTTGGCCAGGCAGTCCAAAAATCAGGTCGGCTGAGACGCGGAAGCCATGTGAAAGCGCTTTTTCCAGCGCCGCCAGGGCCATGCCTGCGTCGTGACGGCGGCCCAGCCACATCAGTTCACCGTCGTTCAAACTTTGAACCCCCAAACTGACCCGCGTCACGCGGGAGTCCCGCCAGAGTTGCAGGTGTCCGCCAGTCAGGGAGCAAGGGTTCGCCTCGACGGTGAACTCCTCGGTATTGGAAAAATCGAACGCACGTTCCAAAATTTCGCTCAAGCGTTTCCAGGCGGAGAACGGCAGGACGCTGGGAGTGCCGCCTCCTACGTAGACGGTGCGGAGGGGGATTTTCCCCCTCCAAATGACCATGAGGCGCGCGGCCTCCCGCGACGCCTCAGTCAGCCACGCACCGCAAAGAGCCTCGTCGAAGACCCGACTGTAAAATGAACAGTAACCGCACTTAGAAGCGCAGAACGGAACGTGAACGTAGAGGGAAAAAATAGCGTGATGTTCCTTAGCGCCACGCAAAGGCTTTGGGCAGGAACTCCCCGGCGAAAACGTCAAAAGCTTCCGCCACGGGTTCCACGGGCAGGGCTTTCAGAGGTGTTCGTTTTTCCGCAACGTGGTCGCTTGCGCAGAACTCCCTGAACCAGGGCATTCTCAGGTTCATCGAGTCGGAGGTGGAAAAATTGAAAAGCCCCAAAACGGGCACGCCGCTGAGGGCAGCGAGGTGCAGGGGTCCCGTGTCGTTTCCCACGGTCAGGGAGCAGCAATGAACCACACCCGCCATTTTTTTGAAGTCTAATTTCCCGACAAGGTTCAGAAGGTTCGGGGAGGCCACGGCTTCCTCGATGTGCCGCCCCATCGCTTCCTCCAAGGGGCCGTGCCCGTTCAGCACCACCCCCCAACCCCTGGCGGCGAGAGGGCGCAGAAACTCGGCCCATCGTTCGGGCGGCCACAATTTTGCGTCCCACCCTCCGCCGATCGCGGCGAAAAGCCGGCAGCCGGGAAGATGAGACAACAGGGCGCGGCCCGCTTCCCGATCCTCCGCCGGGGCAAAAATCACTGGAACAGAGCGATCCGCTATACTCCCCTCTATTTCACTTATAAAAGACCGCCGCCAAGGTTCCAAAGGCACTTGATACAGATTGCAAAAAGGAAGCACCTTACAGGTGCCGATACGGCGCCCAGCGCCGCTGAAGCGGGCCAGCCAGGCGCTGTGCCCTCCTCCATGATAGGAGATAACCCACTTATAACGCCCGGCTCTGATTTTTTGAAGGGTATTCCACCATTCCGCGTAAAGGTTCTTTCTCCCGGTAAGCACCTCATCCAGGTAAGGCTGGACCCGAAGCAGCTCCGCGTGTTTGGGATAGGTCAGAAAGGCCGCGTGCACGTCCGGAAAAAGTCTTTTGACGTTATAGGCGTCCGCCGCGAATTCGAGGGCGTCGCCAAAGCCGTAAAAACAAATCCACAACATCCTGTCCCCAGGCTCTGGGAGCCGTTGATTCACGTTTTTTGTCATGGCCATGGAAGAACTCCCATCCCAGCCGTACTGTTGAGGGTGTAATCCGTGGTGTCGTGCTGCAGGAAGGTCAGGGCAATGAACCCCTCGTTTACCGCACGAACGTCGCTGCCCTCCGCCTCCTCTTGGTCGGCGGCGGCGCCCATGAGTCGGTAGGCAGTTCTTCCGAGCATCTGGAGTCGCTGGACTCGATCCTGGTAACGGCGGCGGCCTGCGAAGGTCACTTTGAAACCTTTAACCTCCGGGAGGGGCATGTTGGGGATGTTCACGTTCAGGAGGGCGGCGGTGCGTTTTCCGCGTTCCCCAGAGGGGCCGCCAGGAGGGCCGAAAAGAGCGTCTAGGTTTTCCAGCAAGACCTGGACGGCGTGAAGAGCGGCCCCGTAGTGCTCTTCCCCTTCTTGAACTCCCCGGTTCACCGCCAGCGACAGGGCGATGGCGGGACGCCCCTCGAAATACCCCTCACGAGCCGCTGCCACCGTCCCGGAGTAAAAAACGTCACAACCCAAGTTCGGCCCCCGGTTGATTCCAGCCAGTACCAGCTCCGCGTCCGGCGCGGCAATCCCCACGCCCAAGGCCGCGCAGTCCGCCGGTGTGCCGCTGCATTCAAAAGTCCGCGCCCGTGCGTCGTACCCTGGGAAGCTTTTCTCGTCCAAATACAAGGTGCTCGTGGTGATGGAGTGCCCCGCGGCGCTGCGCTCGCGATCGGGCGCAACCACTGTCATCTCGTGGCCCAACCCTGCCAGGAGGTTCGCCAAAAGGACAATGCCCCGTGCCCGCACGCCGTCGTCATTGGAGAGCAGAATTCTCATTACCGTGTCCGCCTCTTACAGAACATAACGCAGGAAATTCAGTTCCCTGCCCAGAGGCAAAAGGGTCAGCAGGAAATGGAAAATAGGACGGAAGAAGACGTCGATGACTCCCGTGAAAATCAGCGCGAACAGGATGAGTATACCGTACTGCTCCAGCCAGTGGTAGTGATGGAGATAACGAAAGGGCAAAAAAGAGTAGAGCACCTTGGAGCCGTCCAAGGGGGGAATAGGGATCAGGTTAAAGGCGGCGAGCCCCATGTTGATGCGGATCATCATCAGGAATACCAGGAGTCCCGCCTGCCCCGTCAGAGAAAACCAGAAGCTGCCGAAGACGCGCAGGAACAGGACGCAGACGATAGCCGTCAGGACGTTGCCCGCGGGTCCCGCCAGGGAGACGAGGAAGATGTCGCGCTTAGGGTGGCGGAAGTAACGCGCGTTGATGGGCACGGGCTTGGCCCACCCAAACCCGAAGAACAAAAGCAGCAGTGCCCCCATCAGGTCGAAGTGGGCCAGGGGGTTCAGAGATAGGCGGCCCTGGCGTTCGGCGGTGGGGTCTCCTACCAGTTTGGCGGCATAGCCGTGGCAGAACTCGTGAAAAGAAATGGCCCACAACACGGCGGGCAGGGTCATAAAAAACATCAGCACTCCGTTGCGGCTCCCGAAATATCGCAGCAGTCCCATATCGCTCTCTCCTTATATTGGGTATGTTCGGCGTCAGTCGCGCCTCAGCATTTCCTGCAGATACAGCACCTCGTCCTCACGGGTGAGGATTCTTCCATCCATGCGTTCCAGCCGGATGCCCTCCAGCATGTCTCCCAGCCAGGGGCCGGTGGTGTAGCCCATTTTTTTCAGGTCGTTCCCCGTCAGAACGCCCTTCATGGGGGTGAAGCTGAAGAAGTGAAGAGCGATCCACCGCCGCGCCTGAGCCCGTTTCAAGCTCGCCATGCAGTATAAGAGCGGTACGAAGGAGTGTTTTTTCAGGAAAAGGTAAACCTCCGAGTTCTTGAAGGTCTTTTTCGAGGCGAGAAACTGCTCCACCAGAGGCAAAGAAGAGAGGCAGGCGGAGAGGGCGCTCCGCTCGTGAGACGAGAGGTTCAGTCGATCCATGGCTGCGGATCGGGCGTGGGTGGGGGCATCCGAGAAGATGGCCGCTATGTAGGTCAGCCACTCCAGACCCTTGAAGATGACTTTCCTCCTGTCCATCCAATGCAGAAGCCTCTGAAGGAACGTCATTTTTTGCAGGACGAGGGGGCCAAAGCGGAGGCCGGGGAACAGAGACTCCCATATTTCCAGCTCCTGCATCCGCGCGAAAATCTCCGCGGGGCAGCGGTCTTTGCCGTTGATCTCTACCTCTATCCGCACCCTGGGGCTCGACAGCTTCCCCAAGAGCCCTCCTTTAATGGCACTGCGGATGAGACGCAGGGTGTTGTCCTCGAATCTGAGCCCCAGGCGCTGCTCCAGGCGGACGCCCCTCAGAACTCGACTGGGGTCCTCCACGAAGCTGAGGTTGTGCAGCGCGCGCAGGTATCCTTCCCTGAGGTCCCTGCGCCCTCCGTAAAAGTCGATGAGGAGGCCCCAGTCACTGGCGCTGAGGGAAACGGCGATGGCGTTAACGGAAAAGTCCCGCCGGGCCAGGTCTTGTTTCAGCGAGTCGCTGCTGACCTGGGGCATGGCGGCCGCGTATTCATAGAACTCCCGCCGGGCCGTGGCGATGTCCACTTTCAGTCCGCTGGGGAACACGATAGTGCCCGTCTTGTAGCGGCCGTGAACGGTTCCACGGCAGCCCGGTTCGTCCCAGCTCCGGACAAAAGTCTCCGCGTCCCCCTCCACGGACACGTCTAGGTCCACGTTGGAGTCACCCCTCAAGATGTCCCGCACCGCGCCGCCCACGATGTAGGCCCTCATGCCCAGGGCCTGGGCTCTTTCTCCGATGCGGCGCAGGATCGTCAGGGTGTCTGGGGTGAAGGACGCGTCCAGAAGCGGAGCCACGTCCTCCGTCCACAGGGAGCTTCCGTCGCCGTCTTTCTCAGCGCGCCCGCCCCGGTAAGACTGGAAGAGGGCGCGCACCAGGTCGGCGCGGGTCACGATCCCCACCAGTCGGCCGTCTTTCAGGACGGGAATCCGCTCAAAGCTGTAAGTGGCCATCAGCCGGTGGGCCTCGTTCACCGACGCGTTGGAGGGGATGGAGATGACGCCCTCGGTCATGAAATCGCGGACTTTCGCCCGGTCGAAGCCGTGAAGGTGGGCCTTGTCCAGGTCTTTGCGCGTCATCATGCCCAACAGCTCCCCCTCGCTGACGACGGGAAGCGCCTGGAGCCCGAAGCGGATCATGGTGCGGTAGGCGTCGCCCACCTCCGTGTCGGGGGCAATGGCCATGACGGGGGAGGTCATAATGTCCTCCGCCAATACCAGGGGGGCTATGACATCGGGCAGCTTTGCCTCAAGCTCCTTCAGGAACTCCTTGGGGTCTCGATCTGGAAGCGTCGCGGAGCCGGCCTGAAAGTGCCCGCTGCCGCCGTAAGGCACGAGGAAGTCCTTCACGTTCAGGACGTTGGGGGCACTGCGGACGATGAGGCAGGTTTTTTTACCGCACCGTACCGCCGCGATGGTCACGTGGGACTCACAGTAATCCTTTAATTTATGCACGAAAATGGAAAGCCCCTCCACGTATTGCTCCGATTCCGCCCAGGAAAAAACCACCTTCGCGCCGTTGACGTAGGTCTCGGAAGAGTTTTCGACCATTGCGTCCAGGAGCTTGCGCTCCTGGGCGGGCATGGAGACCTCCACCCTGGCGAGGATCATGGAGAGGTCAGCGTCCATCTGCCGGAGGCGCGCTATGGCCATAACGTCTCTGGGCGTGGTGGCCTCGTAGGTCAGGGCGCCCGTGTCGTCGTAGATAGCCAGGGCGAAAAGGGTGGCCTCCTCGCGGGTGATCGGCGCGCGGGCCTTTAGAAGGCGCTCCACCATGAGGGTCGTCGCCGCCCCGATGTGCTCGTAAACCAGCGTGTGCGCGGGGATGTCGTCTACTGTGGGGGGATGGTGGTCGTAGACATGCACTTCCACGTCCTGCTTCCCCACCAGTGCCGCGAAGGGGCCAATGCGGGACCTGGCGCGGGTGTCCACTACGATCATAAGAGTCACCTGGTCAATGGGGATCTTGCTGGGTTTTTGGATTTTCCACAGGTGTCCGTAGTGGTTCACGAAGTCTTTAACCCGGCGGCTCATGGCGCCGGGCGGGCAGACAACAGCCTCGGGATAGAGCTTCTGGGCCGCGATCATGCTCGCGAGGGAGTCGAAGTCCGTATTCAAATGGCTCGTTATCAAATGCAATTTTCCTCACCTCGCTTAAAGACCTTGGAACTCCGCCTTTATCCCTTTATCTAAGACAAATCCCAAACTTCGATGACGAGTTCCCGATCAAAAGGGCAGGCGGCGATCGCCTCTTGATCAAAGCTGCGGCGGCCCGTCCACCCCGCCGGTATATAGTAAAACTCTTCTTCGTCTCCGTTGTCACCAGAAACGCCGTCCGCACGGCCGCCGGAAACCTCAAACGGAGGGTCGTCCGTGAAAAACCCCAGTCCCTGAAAGGAAGGGGGTCCGTCATTGAGCAGCGGCAGCACGTCTCCCGCCAGGGCCTTATAGCTATTGGGATAGCCGCAGTTGCTCTTCACCAGCACGGCCTTGCCCGCCTTTTCCAGGTCCGTCAGCCACTCGCCGCCGCCTATGCCCACCTCCCAGTCCGCCAGTCTTCCCGCTTTGGGGTCATCGTTTTTCGCAGAAGCTGGGTCTTCAATGATGATCCACCAGCCAAGCATGAATATCACGTCTCCTCTTAGGGTGTGAATCGGGTGTGAATCACGTCTGTTCAGCGTACCTGAAGATCGCGTCTACCTTTTTTTTCAAATCTTCCAGGCTTCCGTCGTTGTGAATGACGTAGTCCGAGCGGGCCATGCGCTCTTCGGAGGGGAGGAAAAACCCCTCCCGCCTGGTCAGCTCGGCATCGTCCCAGCCGCGGGCACGGCACCGGACGAGGCGCGTCTCCCTCCGAGCCGTTACGAACACCGTGGCCGACACCCAGGACGGCACCCCCGCCTCGAACAAAAGCGGGGCCTCCACCACGATCCAGCTCTCCAC
The DNA here is from genome assembly GCA_031280275.1 of Synergistaceae bacterium. Classification (GTDB taxonomy): domain Bacteria; phylum Synergistota; class Synergistia; order Synergistales; family Aminobacteriaceae; genus JAITGK01. Next base: position 4,333 of record JAITGX010000031.1, on the reverse strand, counting down.
GCCGCTTTCCGAGAAAAAAAGGTCGATCTGACGCTTGGCTTCCGTCCAGATCCGTGGGTGCAAAAGCCCCATAAGCCATGTGTACTCCTTTGGGTCGGTGAAGATGCGCTCCGCCACAGCCCCATGCAAGACGCGTCCGTCCTCGTCCAGAATATTCTCCCCGCCCCACCTGTCCGCCGCCGCCGCGACAATTTCCGGCTCCAGCCAGAGTTCCGCCGCCACTTGGTCGGTGTCGATCCAGTGGTCCCCGGAAAGCCCGAAAAGCCTCGATACCTCCGACTTACCAGCTCCAACGTCGCCGGTGACTGCTATAACCATTCCGGTCATGACGCGTCTCCTCTCCCCGATCGTCCACCACTTTGAATTTGTCCGATATCTCAAAAAGGAACCTCGAAAAACCCTTGTCGAAGGTCATGCCGTAGAGCCGCCTGCCGCGCGCCGCCGTTAGGTAGAGGCGCTCCTCCGCCCGTGTCATGCCCACGTAGCAAAGCCGCCGTTCTTCCTCCATCTGGTTCGGGTCTTCCTTCGCGCGGAAGTTGGGGAAAATGTCCTCCTCCATGCCCGCCAAAAACACCACGGGGAACTCCAGTCCCTTGGCCGCGTGGAGCGTCAGCAGGTTGACCACCTTCCGCTCGTCGGGGTCTCTCGTGTCCGCGTCGGTGAAAAGCGCCGCCTCGGCCAAGGTTTGGGCCAAGCCGCCGTCGCCCTGCGGGAGGGAACGCAGCTCCGTGACGTTGTCGTACCGGTCTTCCCAGTCTTCGGGGTTCTTCTGCCGCAGCAAATCTTCATAGCCCATGACGTTCAGGATATGGTTGATGACCGCTCCGATGTCGTCCGCAACGCGCAAGAGCGCCGTCATGCTCTCCCCTAACGCTTTCAAGCCCTGTCCCACCTGTCCCTTTATCGGGCAGGTCCCGTCGGCCAAGGCCTTCCAGAAGTCCTCCGGGGGCAAAGAGGCCGCGTCAGAGGCATCGAGCCACGCCGTGAATTCCTCCATCTTTTTGGGGCCAAGGCCCTTCACGAAAAGCCCCGCGGCGCGCTCCAAGGCGTTCACGTCCCCAGGATTGACAGCCAGCTTCAGGACGGCCAGCACGTCGCGCACCTCTTTGCGCTCGTAGAAGGCCACGCCCCGGACCACCCTGTAGGGAATCTTCGCCTTCAAAAATTTCTGCTCGTACAGGCGGCTCATGGCGTTCTGCCGGTACAGGACGGCAATGCTGCCGTAACCGTAACCGCTCCTTGTCAGACGCTCGATCTCCATCGTGATGAAGTCCGCCTCCTGAAAGTCACTGCTTGCCAGCATGTTGTAGACCTTCTCCCCGTCGCCCCGGAGCGCGCGCAGGTTCTTTTCCCAACGGGTAAAATTGTTGCGGATGAGGGAGTTGGCCGCTCCCAGGATGTTGCCGGTGGAGCGGTAGTTCTCGTCCAGCACGACCACATGGGTACTGACGCCCTTTTTCTGGAAGTCGCGCTCGAAATTCAGGATCATGCTTACGTCCGCGCCGCGCCAGCCGTAGATGGACTGGTCGGGGTCGCCCACCACCATTACCTGGCAGTCCTCCCCGGCTAGGCAGCGCAGCAGATGGTACTGGGGTCGGTTCACGTCCTGGTACTCGTCCACCATCAGCCATTTTATCCGCTTTTGTTCCCGCTCGCGCAGTTCTGCGTCCGCCGCCAGCATCTGAAGCGGGGCGATCATCAGGTCGTCGAAATCCACCGCGTTGCGTTCGCGCAAAAGCTCCTGATACCGACCGTAGACGTCCAGGTAAAGTCCCTCCAGCAGGGAGTTCCTCGGACCTGGAGCCCAGGCTGACTTCTCCCTGGAAATGGCGTCCAGTACCGATGCCGGCTCCACGTCCTTCGTGTTGATGCGGGCGTCTTCCAAAACCTGCTTGACCAGGGCTCGGCTGTCCGCCCGATCGAAGACGGCGAAACCGGGACGAATTTTGATCTTCTCCGCCTCTTCCCTGTGGCGGAAGAGGAAACGCAGCCCAAAGGCGTGAAATGTGCTGACTTGAATCTCGTCAGCCCCATGAGAAACGAGGGCAGAGACGCGCTCCCGCATCTCCCCCGCCGCCTTGTTGGTAAAAGTGACTGCCGTGATCTGCCAGGGAGCCGCCAGCTGCTCCGCTATCAGCCAGGCCACTTTATGGGTAAGCACGCGGGTTTTGCCGCTCCCCGCCCCGGCCAGAACCAAAAGGGGCCCGCTGGTGTGGGTCACGGCCTCTCTTTGCCGCTGAGACAGCTTGGAAAGTATCTCATTGGGCGACATGGTGTTTTTCCTCCAAGCGCCCGGCAATAAAGGCGAGCCACGATTCCAGCCCCGCGTCAGAGATCAGGTCAAGTTCCATGATGAGGGCTTTGGGGTTGAGGGCTCTTATATCCCGCAGGAACAGGTCTTTGTCGAACCTCACGTAGGGCAGCAAGTCCACCTTTGTCAGGAGCACCGCCGCCGCCTGAGAGAAAAGCATGGGGTATTTGAGGGGCTTGTCCGCTCCCTCGGGTACGCTGGAGACGGCTACTTTAAAGTCCTCGCCCAGGTCGAACTCCGCCGGGCAGACTAGGTTTCCCACGTTTTCGATGAAGAGGACGTCCAGGCCGTTACAGTCAAGGGATTTCAGCGCGTTTTCGATGACGTGCGCCTCCAGGTGGCACGCGCCTTTCGTGTTGATCTGGAGGGCCTCCACGCCCGCGGCGGCCAAGCGTTCGGCGTCCCGCGCAGTTTCGATGTCTCCCTCGATCACCCTGAAGGAGAACTTCTTGGAGCCGCCGCGCCCAAGACATGCGGCTGTCCGCTCCAAGAGCGTGGTTTTGCCGCACCCCGGCGAGCCGATGATGTTGACGGCCAGGATTTTTCTCTTCGTGAGCATTTCGCGCACGCGGGCGGCGTATTTCTCGTCCTCCGCCATGACGGCCTGCCGTATCGTTACCACTGTCCCCATCCCTACCCGATTCCTTTCCGCCAGGGGCGGCCCCCTCTGGACTCAAGACTCTCCATTGACCGTCACAAGAGCTAGCAGTCTTCCACTTCCATGGACTCTATTGTCAGTTCCATGCCCGAAAGCAGCTCCACGTCTGCGCTGCCGCAGTTGACGCAGGCGAAGGCCGTGACGTCGCCGGTGGTTTCGCAGCCGCAGGCGCGGCAGTGGAAGACCACCGGCAGCTCCAAAACAGAGAGTTCGGATCCTTCGGTGACGGTACCCTTGCCCACCACGCCAAAGGCAAAAGAGAGCAGTTCCGGGTCCACTTGGCGCAAACGGCCGACCTTTAAGATGACGCGGCGCACCCGCGACCATGCGGAACGCCGGCCAAGCTCCTTTATCGTGTTGTTGACCGCCTCTGCGAGCGACAATTCATGCATCGATATTTCAACTCACATTACTGATACACAATTAATATGACAAACCTGCCCGCGCTGAACACCGCGCTTATTATACCCCAGGGTGACGGACCTGAAGGCGGCGCCGCCCCGATAATACGACAAAGGCAGTTCAGCACAAATATGCTTTTTAAGAGAAAACTTGAGGAAGCACTGATTAATGGGGTTCTTAGGGGCCTGAGGCCCTCGGGGTCTGAGACCCCCGGGGCATGAGGCGGAGCCCCACAAGGGCTTAATCAGCGCCTCCTTGACTTGTCCTGGAAGAACGTTACGACAACACATATAGAAAAGCCAACGGCTTTAGCCGCTGGATGAGATTCATGCTAAAATTCCTTTCATGGCACATATACCTATTATATCGGGAGATGTTAAAAATGAAACCCTTTATGGACGAGAACTTTCTGCTGCCGGACGGCGCGTCTCAGCGGCTCTGCCACGAGTACGCCAAGGACACGCCGATCTTCGACTATCACTCTCACTTGCCGATAAGACAAGTGCTGGAGGACGTGAGGTTCGACAACATCACCCAGGTTTGGCTCTACGGGGACCACTACAAGTGGCGCGCCATGAGAGCTTGCGGGGTTCCGGAAGAGCTGGTGTCCGGCGTCCCCAACGCGGCAGACGACTACGCCCGTTTTGAGGCCTGGGCCAAGGTCGTTCCCCAGACGGTGGGCAATCCCCTTTACCACTGGTCTCATTTAGAACTCAAGCGTTATTTCGGGGTCGAGGAGCTTCTGACTCCCAAGAACGCGAAAAAAATCTACGATCACTGCTCCGAAAAGCTCAGGACACCAGAATTCTCCGTTCGGTCAATCATCCGGCGCAGCGGCGTCTCGGTGGTTTGTACGACGGATGACCCAACCGACGACCTTAAAAATCACGTCGCTCTCGCCAAGGAAAGCTGGGGATGCAGAGTCTACCCCGCGTGGCGGCCTGACAAGGCTTTGGCGGCTA
>JAITGX010000113.1 GCA_031280275.1 Synergistaceae bacterium | reverse complement strand
AAGAAACGCGCCGGCAAAGATAACAAATACGAGTACGCTGCCAATTTAAACCAGATTATCGCGATACTCCGGGATCGTTTAGCGGCAGCCTGTTTCTTGACCTCAACAGAGGAGCGTCTTCGTGCCTTGGATATTATTGCCGTTGAGATTGAGAAATCCGTGGTGCCCATACGGCCGGGACGTTCTGTGGAAAGACCGCTTACTCCGAGAAAGAGTAAGTATCATCACAACAGGAAATCTCACGCATAAATGCTTAAGTTGTTGACATTGTATTTTTATATATTCAATTAGCCTATTTTTAGTCTTAATATGCCTTTAGATTTTAAGTTGTTGACATTGGTTATACATCGGAAACGGAAGACTGTGACGGTGGTTTTTGGTGGATTAAGATTGATTTCGACGAATTACAGTACAAAGGCAGTGGAAATGGAGCTTTCCCTGGTAGATTTCGGGCTTTCTGTTCTGTCGTTCGCCGTCTTGTTGGTGGGCTGAGGTTTAACTGAACGGATGGTGCGCGGGCGTCTGGACATACTCCCCTAGGTTTTAGCGCGGGGATAGGGGTTAATCAGCGTTTCCTTCAGTTGGCTCTTGTATCTCTTCTTTTGAAAAGATATTGGACAAAATCTTAGAAAGCGTTGCTTGTCGAAAAGATTTCGCGTTCAAAAAGTTTCACGTGTGATACTCTAGTTTGAGAACTTCATCACTGGGTTGGGAGGTAACTATCACGCCAAAAGCAAGCGAACAACGCGAACGGGGACACGAAGATGATTCTCACGCCAAGGGCTTAGGGAAGTGGAACGTTCGTACCTTGACCGCTGTGGGGGTTGGACCTGGAGACCCTGAATTGATCACCGTTAAGGCCTTGCGGGCCATCCGGCGTGCGGACTTGGTGTTCGTGCCCGTGGCGGCCCCAGGTCGTCCCAGCGCCGCTGAATCGGTGATCCGCGCCCATGCGGACGTGGAGGCCGTGCCGGTCGTTTTTCCCATGACGCGGGACGCGGCGAAACGCGGCGCCGCCCTGCGCGGGCAATTAGAGGAACTTCGCCCTCGCTGGGAAGAAGCTGTCAGTGTCGTTCTGCCCGTCATAGGGGACTCCGCCCTGTACGCGACTGCGGCGTATTTTTATGATGTTTGGAAGGCTATTGACCCGTCCATGGAGCTGGAGCTGATTCCAGGGGTCTCGGCTCACTCCCTGTCCGCCTCGCGAGCGGGGCGCTTTCTCGCCCTGGGGGACGAGGTTTTCTCCGTGGTGCCCGGCACGGCAGGGCGGGAGGCAGTTGCTCTGGCGCTGAAAAACTGCGACGCTGCCGCGCTGTACAAGCCCTCGGCGCTCGGAGAGGAACTGCGGTCCGTGGTAGAGTCCGCCGGACCCTGGGGGGAAATTCTGCGGACAGATCGCGCGGGCCTGCCGGAGGAGCGCCTTGTGGAGGGCATCGCGGCTTTATCCTGTCCCGACGAGTACCTCTCAACCCTGCTGCTCTGGCGGCGGAGCCGGTAAAAGTGCGTTTTCTCGTGGAGCGGCCCTGTGGTAAAATGGGCGCGTGGAACGCTTATTTTTACATTATGGAGGGAAACGTTATGTCCAGAACGAGTATCCTTGCGGAGCTGAGGGAGATCAGGGAGTCCGAGGCGGTCAAAATTGAGGCCGGCAAGGGAGGGGTGCGGGGCGCCGTGAGCCTGGAAACTTGCGAGATCGCCGCCGGAGCGCGGTCAATGATGGAAACGCTGATGGAGAAACTGAAAAAGAACGCCGTGGGGAGCATCACCATCGGCTCGGCGGACACGCACGGGACCTTTGTAAAGGCAGAGCGGGAACTGACTTTGGCGGGCGCTGACTGAGGCATGCGCCTGCGCCCGACGAGGCTGGAGGTCTCTCTGGAAAACTACAGGCACAACTACCGCGCCGTCCGCGATTACGTCAGGCCCGCGAAGGTCATTGCCGTCGTGAAGGCCGACGCTTATGGCATGGGAGTCATGCCGGTAGTTTGGGCGCTCAAGAGAGAGGGTGCGGACTTTTTCGCCGTCGCCACGCCCGATGAGGCCCTCGAACTAAGGGAGGCGGGAGTGACCGACTCCATCCTCGTCTTAGGGGCCTCGGTCTACGACGCCGCTGACGTGTGCGTTCGCATGAATCTCCGCTCCACTCTCACCGACCTCCGCATGGCCGAGGCCCTTTCCAAAGCCGCTTCGCGCTGGGGGCGCCCTGCCGTCGTTCACCTGAAGGTGGACAGCGGCCTGGGGCGTCTCGGTTTCCTCCCGCTCTCCGTCCCGACTGTGGCGGAACGTCTGCGCGCCCTGCCTGGAATTGAACTTGAGGGGATTTTTACGCATTTTTCCAACACAGAGGGTCGCGATTTGACCCAGACCCGCAGACAGTTCGAGGTTTTTTCCGAAGTCGTCGCTGCCGTGAAGAAAGCGGGGTTCCCCGTGAAAATGGTTCACTGTTGCAACTCCGGAGCGCTGCGGGACGGTTTCTCCGGGATGTTCCAAGACGCGGTGCGCTCTGGGCAGATTCTGAGCGGCATTATCCCCTGCCCGGAGTGCGCCGAGGCCGTTCCCGTTAAATCCTGTTTTCAGCTTAAAACGGCCGTGGGGCTGGTTCGTGAACTCCCGCCCGGTTCGGGAGTCAGCTATGGGCAGACTTACATCACCCGCGAGGCGGAACGCGTCGCCGTGCTGCCCGTCGGCTACGCGGACGGCTTCAGCCGCGGGTTCTCGAACGTGGGAGAGGTTCTGATACGCGGGACGCGCTGTCCTATTCGGGGCGTGGTGTGCATGGATCAATGCGTCGTGGGTGTGTCGCATCTTCAGGAGGTAGAGGTGGGCGACGAGGCCGTTTTGATTGGCTCCCAGGGCGGTGAAACCATCACCGTCACGGAGGCCGCCGCGAAGCTCACCGCGCTTCCCCTTACCATCCCCGCTATGTTCACCGCCCGCCTCCCGCGCGTGTATGTTTAAAACCTAATTAGGAGGTTAGGGGCGTGGACAAACCTGTTCTGGTGATCTTGGCTGCGGGGATTGGGAACCGCTACGGCGGGCTGAAGCAGATTACCCCCGTGGGTCCAAGCGGGGAGCTGATCATCGACTACTCTATTTACGACGCTGTCAAAGCGGGATTTGAGAAAATCGTCTGCATCATCACACGGGAACTGGAAAGCGATTTCCGGGAGGTTATCGGCAATAGGGTGTCGAAATACGTGGAGGTGACTTACGCCTACCAGGAACTCGACCGCCTGCCGCCGGGCTGCCGCACCCCCCAGGGCAGGACGAGGCCCTGGGGCACAACCCACGCGCTCCTGTGTGCGAAAAACCTGCTCCACGGTCCCTTTGCCGTTGTTAACGCGGACGATTACTACGGTCCTTCCGCCTTTAAAACGATTTACGACTGGCTGGCCGCCCGTGAATCGGACTCTAAGACCGACAAAAAACCGCGCTTTGCCATGGTGGGCTACCTGATTGAGAACACCGTGCCGGACACGGGGCACGTGACCCGCGGAATCTGCGAAGCGGACGAAAAGGGCTTCCTCGCCAGCATCGCCGAGCGAAAGATGGTGGAAAAAACGCCTTCGGGAGCGCGTTTCTCAGAGGACGGCGGCGCGACTTGGATCGACATTCCCACGGGAACCCTGGTCTCTATGAACTTCTGGGGGCTGGATGAGAGCTTTTTAGCCGAGTCGGAACGCGATTTCCCCCTTTTCCTCGACGGGAATCTCCTGAGCAACCCGATGAAATGCGAGTTTTTATTGCCCGTCGAGATCGGCGCGCTGGTGCGCGGCGGGCGGGTGGAGGTGGAGGTCCTGCGAAGCGGAGATACCTGGTTCGGCATCACTTATAAAGAAGATAAACCCGTGGTGGCGGGCGCTATCGCGGAAATGCACGAAAAGAAAACCTACCCCACCCCGCTGTGGGGGTAGAGGATTTTTCCGGCGAGGCAGGATGTGACTCGCGACAACGTTTTCTGCGGCAAGCTGAAGCTGTGGCAGCCCGACAAGGGGCCAAGGGTGAACATGGACACGATACTGTTGGCCGCCTACGTCAACCCGAAGGCGCACGGGGAGTCCTCTTTTGTCGAGCTGGGCTGCGCGGCAGGGGCGGTTTCCTTGATCTTGGCTCTGCGCTTCCCCGAAAAATTCCGTATTCTGGGCTTGGAGATTCAGTCAGAACTGGAGGAATTGGCGCAGCGCAACCGCCTCGAGAACGGCCTGGGCAGCCGCGTCTCCTTCCGCCGCATGGATTTGCGAGAGCACCGGATTCTGCCTGCGGGGTCCTTTGACGGACTGGTGGTCAACCCTCCCTACGAAGAGGAAGGGCAGGGCCGTAGAAGCCCCAGGGAGGCCGTTTTGATAGCCCGGCAGGGAGCCTGCTGTTCGTTGACGGACGTTTTTGAAGCGGCGGCGTGGCTTTTAAAAAACAGGGGAAAATTTTTCGCCGTGTTTCGTGCCGGAAGAATGGCGGAGTTCCTGACGGCTATGTCCAGCAGGGGGATCGAACCTAAGCGATTGAGGCTGGTGCACCCGCGCGAGGGAGAAAAGGCGGTACTTTTCTTAGTGGAGGCGTTGAAGGGCGGGGGGCCGGGGCTGACCGTGGAATCGCCCCTCTTCGTTCACGGTGCGGATAACGCCTGCACCCCCGACCTGCTGAAAGCCTACGAGCTGGAGGGCCTGCGGTGCCTTTGACTTTAGTGCCCACGCCGGTGGGCAACATGGAAGACATTACCCTGCGCGCCCTGCGGGTACTGAGGGAGGCGGACCTGATCGCCTGCGAGGACACCCGTACTTCGGGAGTGCTTCTGCGGCGCTACGGGATAGCCCGACCCCTTTTGTCCCTGCATCTCCACAACGAGCGAGAGCGAACGGAACGGCTTCTGGCGGCTTTGGCGGAGGGAAAGCGCGTGGCCGTGATCAGCGACGCGGGCACGCCGGGGATCAGTGACCCGGGGTGGCTTCTTCTCCGCGGCGCGCTGAACGCCGGCTACGAGGCCGACGTGCTGCCCGGCCCGTCCGCCCTGATCCCGGCTGTGCTGCTGTCGGGCCTGACCCCGCACCCGTTTTTGTTCTACGGCTTCCCACCCGAAAAGCCGGGGCAGAGAAAAAGGCTTTTCGCTTCACTGGAGGCTCAGCCTTACACGATGCTCTTTTACGTGTCCCCCCACAAGGCGGAGCGCCAGACCGCTGAGATGCGCGAGGTCTGGGGCGACCGAAGGGCCGCGCTTGTGCGGGAGATCAGCAAAATTTACCAGGAGGCCCTGCGGGGGACCCTCTCCGAAATTTTGGAACGTCTCACCCAGGGCGTGAGGGGCGAGATGGCGTTGGTGGTGGAGGGCCGGGAGGACTCGCTCTCACGGCAGAGGGATTGGAAAGAAGTGGCCGGCGAGCTGCTCATCACGGGATTTTCCGTTAAGGACGCCGCAAGGGAGACCGCCGCGCGCTGCGGCGTCCCAAAAAACACCGTGAAGGAGTTTCTGCTGGGGAAATCTTCGTGAGAACAGATCCTGAGGCTTTAGTGAGAGGGCGGAACTCTACAAGTTTTTTCAAACCGGAGGGTTGCGAAATGATCTACGAGGGAACCATATACCGGCCTCCGTCGGAGGCGGACAGCTTGCTGGTGCAGGTCACGGTGGGCTGCTCCTGGAACAAGTGCACGTTCTGCGGCATGTACAAGGATAAAAGATATCGCGTTCGCTCCCTGGACGAGGTGAAGGCGGACCTGCGGTCGGCGGCGTCATACCAGGGCAGGTTCCAACGCATTTTCCTCTGCGACGGGGACGCGTTGGCGCTGCCGGCGCCGTTCCTGAGGGATATCTTAGAGGAGATCGGGCGGTTGTTTCCCAGCTTGGACAGCGTGCGCATTTACGCTTCCGCGCGGAACGTGCTGGAAAAAGAGCCGCGGGAGTTGGAGACACTGGCCGGCCTGGGCGTGGATATGGCCTATCTGGGGCTGGAATCCGGCAGCGACAAGGTCCTCTCCGCCGTTAATAAGGGACTCACCAAGCGAGAGATGATCGACGCGGCCGGCGCGTTGCGAAAGGCGGGAATCAAGCAGTCCGTCAGCGTCATTTCGGGACTCGGCGGGGAGACCCTGTCGCGGGAGCACATTCTGGAAACGGCGGACGCGCTGAACAAAATGCAGCCGGAGTACCTTGGCATGCTGGTGTTGCACGAGGGCGGCGACGCGGGGCTCTACCGCATGTTCGGGGGAGAGAGCTTTCGCCTGCCGCCCTCCCGGCTGGTGCTGACGGAAATGCGCCTGCTGCTGGAACGCTTGGAACTGACTGACTGTTACTTCACCAGCGCCCACATTTCCAACTATTTTCACGTGAAGGGTCGTCTTCCCAAAGACAGACAGAGGCTGCTCGCACAAATCGGGGACGCGCTGGCTTAAAAGCGCCGTTGGCGTCAAGGCGGCTAGTTGACGCTTGCCAGCCAGGAGCATTGATGCTAAAATTAAAAAAGCACTGATTAATGGGGTTCTTAGGGGCCTGAGACCCCTAAGCGGGGTGTGGGGCAGAGCCCCACAAGAGCTTAATAAGTGGAGTGATATCGTGGAGCGGAAACCACGCGACGAGGTAAGTATTTTATCGGTGAGGTGGTGGTGGTGGCCCTAGCCGCCACCCGCAGGTTGCCGTTTTCTTTTTAAATAAAGGGGCTCTGGGGGTATAACCGATTCCTTACGGAGCCCCTTTTTATGCATGAAGTACGGGACGCGAGGGGGCGGGAAAAGCCTCCTCGCGCCAATTTTATTATTATAAGGAGAAATGTCTTATGGCGGAAACGGTACTGAACAAGTTGATGTCCGGTGAAAAGCTTACAAGGGAGGAAAGTTCCTCACTTTTCGAGGCGGTGATCGCCGGGGAAATGAGCGACGCAGAGATAGCGGCGCTGCTTGTGGCGTTGAAGCTCCGCGGCGAGACGGCGGAGGAGATCGCTGGGGCGGCCCAGGCTCTGCGCGAAGGAGCACGGGCGTTCCCCAAGCCCGATTATCCCTTCGCCGACATTGTGGGTACAGGGGGCGACGGGGCCAACACCATCAACATCTCCACGGCTGTCACCTTCGTCGCGGCGGAGGCGGGCCTGCGCGTGGCCAAGCACGGCAACCGCTCGGTCTCATCTCGCTGCGGCGCGGCTGATCTGCTGGAGCGCTTTGGGGTCCGGCTGGACATGCCTCCCGCTAGGGCACGGAAGCTGCTCGACGACCTGCGGGTGACGTTCCTGTTCGCCCCCCACTACCACAGTGGCATTCGATACGCCATGCCGGTTAGGAAAGCCCTCGCGACGCGAACTATGTTCAACGTGTTGGGCCCCCTTATCAACCCAGCGCGCCCGCCCATTATGCTCGTGGGAGTGTACGACGTTTCTCTCTGCAACCTGGTGGCGGAGACGCTTCGCCTGCTAGGCTGCGAAAGGGCCCTTGTCGTCAACGGCCTCGGCCTGGATGAGATCGCGACCCATGGCGCCACGAACGCCGCGGAACTCCTGGACGGGGAGATTCTGGAGCGGCGTTTCACCCCCGCCGCTTTCGGAGTCGGGGAGTTTCCCCTCTCCGCCATCGTGGGCGGAAACCCGGAGGAGAACGAGGCGGCCATCCGTTCCGTCCTGGCGGGTCGGGGCAGCGAGGCTCACGCTGCCGCCATCTCGGTCAACGCCTCTGCCCTCCTGACCCTAGGCGGCGTCACGGCCAACTACAAGGACGGCTTCGCTCTCGCCCGAAACGTTCTGGAAAGCGGCAAAGCCCTGGAACGCCTGGAGCAATTCGCAAAGATGTCGAACGAAGAAGAGGGCAAAACAACTTCGGAAAGGCTGGAGCGCTGTGTCAACGCTTGACGCGATGGCGGCCCGTCAGCGGGCGGAGGCGGCGCTTCGCATGGAGCGCCTTACCTACTCCCAGCTGCGCGGTATGACCGGTCCCACGACGCGCCGCTTCGGTGAGGCGCTGAAAAGGCCGGGGATACGCTTTATCCTGGAGTGCAAGAAGGCGTCGCCGTCGGAGGGATTGATACGGAAAAACTTCGATATAGCCGAGATAGCGGCGGCGTACCGTCACACCGCCGACGCCGTGTCGGTGCTGACCGACGGGCCGTTCTTTCAAGGGAGCTTCGAGCACCTGCGCCAGGCTCGTGAGGCACTCTCCCAACCCCTGCTGGCCAAGTGCTTCGTGACCTGCCCCTACCAGGTCTGCGAGGCCAGGTTCCACGGCGCGGACGCGGTGCTTCTGATGCTCTCGGTGCTGGACGACGCGGCTTACCGGGATTGTGCCGCCGAGGCGAAGCGTCTGGGGATGGACGCCCTGACGGAAGTTCACGGCGAGACCGAGCTGGAGCGGGCCTTGAACTTGGGTGCGAAGGTCATCGGCGTCAACAACAGGGACTTAAAGACGCTTAAGGTTGACATGGGCGCTTTCGCAAGGCTGGCGGGTAAAATTCCACCTGGAAAAACCGTCGTATGCGAGTCCGGTATCAGCTCTCATCAAGATGTGCTGCGCTTATCGAATGAAAGCGTTCACGTGGACGCCTTTCTCGTAGGAACGCTCCTGATGAAGGCCGAAAGGGTAGATCTAGCCGCCCGCCGCCTCATATACGGCGGGGTGAAGGTATGCGGTCTCACGTCACCGGGGGATGCCGTTAAGGCCTATGAGTCCGGCGCGTCTCTCGGCGGGGTGATCTTCGCGGAGGAGTCCCCTCGGTATGTGAACGAGTCCGCCGCGCAGGAGATACACCAGGCCTCCCCCTTGCCTCTTGTCGGGGTGTTCGTCAACCAGGACCCCGAGGAAATCGCGCGTGTCGCCTCGCCCCTGAACCTGGCGGCGGTGCAGCTTCACGGCGAGGAAACGGGAGAGGCCGTCGCAGCCCTGCGCGGCAAGCTCCCGGAGAGCTGTGAGATATGGAAGGCTGTTCGTGTGGGAGACGGGGATGGAGAAAAAATTTCCGCGGCCTTCGCCACGGGAGTGGATCGGGTGCTCCTGGATGCCTTCGACAAAAGCGCCCGGGGCGGGACGGGCAGGCGCTTCAATTGGGCCTTGTTAGAAGGCCGGGCGGATAAGTCTCGAACGATCCTGGCCGGGGGCATCGACGCAGACTGTGCCTTTCAGGCCGCCTCCCTGGGCTGCTTTGCCATCGACGTCAACTCTGGTGTGGAGGACGCACCCGGCAAAAAAAATCATAAAAAACTCGAAAGATTTTTTGAAAACCTCAGAGAGGGAATTTGAGAAATGGATCGGGTAGGAGGCCGCTCATCGGTTGAGCGGCCGACCTCCCACACCGAAAATGCAGAAAAAAGTGCCTGCGTCAGGGGCTTTCCGCGCCGTCCAGGGGGTAGACGCTGCTTTTCCCTGACATAGTCTGGACATCGATGCGCGCCACCCACACCCGGCTGTTCACGTCCTCTGGCTTGACGTGAGGGCCGCCGTACTGGTCCATCAGGACGTCCAGGGCCTTACGTCTTTCCTCTGGGTCCGTCAGGGTACGCAGGTGCCCGAAACCCATCACGCTGCGGTACTTCATGGTGAACTTCGCGGCGAGTTCATTCTCCGCCACCTGCGCGTCGAGCGTTACCTGAAAGCAGACCTTGGGGTTGGCGGCCAGAATGTCGTGCTTTCTCCCCACGGGCGCACCGTGCAAAAAGATCACACCGTCCCTGTAACCGTAGCACATCGGGATAACGTAAGGCCAACCGTCCTTCCCTGCCAGGCCCAGGTGGATCACCTGTCCCCGTCGCAGGACTGCCTCCATCCACTTCGGGTCCGTCACCTGCTTATCCTTGCGCCTCATCTCGTGCTCTTTCATCCGAAACCTCCCTTTTATGCTGATAGTCTATCACTTTTTGAACTATTTGAACACTTGGAAGGCCTTTAAACGGCTGCCTCAGCCGCGCGAAACCGTTATAATGGTTTTAATTCATATTATTGATGAATGCTCAATAGAACATGAAACATTAGAACATGAAACATTGGGGGCATCGCCCCAAACGAACAAGGGGGAAGTTTAAAAATGGGAACGTCAACGGTTTATTTCACGAACATGCGCTGCAAGGTGGGCGTGAGCCTGCTGGATAAGCTGGATAAGCTGATTGTCCGGGCAGGGATCGAGCAAATCGACTTTAAGAAAAAGTACGCGGCGGTCAAAGTGCACTTTGGGGAGCCGGGGAACCTCTCCTTCCTGAGACCGAACTTCGCCAAGACGGTGGTGAGCAGAATCCAAGCCCTTGGCGGTAAGCCCTTTCTAACCGATTGCAATACATTGTACGTTGGCAGGCGCAACAACGCGCTGGCACACCTGGACGCGGCCTTCGAGAACGGGTATTTCCCACTTTCCACCGGCTGTCAGAACATCATCGCGGACGGCCTGAAGGGCACCGACGACGTGGAGGTTCCGGTGGAGGGCGGCGTGTACTGTAAGACGGCCTTCATCGGGCGCGCCGTGATGGATGCGGACGTCCTCGTCTCGCTGACGCATTTCAAGGGACACGAGGGCGCGGGGTTTGGCGGGGCCGTCAAGAACGTTGGGATGGGCTGCGGGAGCCGAGCCGGCAAGATGAACATGCACAGCGCCGGGAAACCTCAGGTCGACAGGAGGCAGTGCGCGGGGTGCCGCGCCTGTGTCAAGCACTGCGCCCACGGGGCTCTCTCCTTTGATGGGAGCGGGAAAGCCCGCATCAATCATGACCTCTGCGTCGGGTGCGGGCGCTGTATTGGAGCCTGCAACTTCCACGCGATCTCGCTCGCCGACTGGAGCGGCAGCAAAGACCTCAACTGCAGAATGGCGGAGTACTGCAAGGCGGTGCTGGCCGGACGGCCTCATTTTCACGTCAGCGTCGTGAACCAAGTGTCCCCCTATTGCGACTGTCACGGGGAAAACGATGCCCCGGTGGTACCCGATATCGGAATGTTTGCTTCCTTCGACCCCGTGGCTCTGGATAAGGCCTGTATCGACGCCGTGAACGCCGCGCCTGCCATCGTTGGAAGCATTCTTTCTGAGCGCGACCGTGCTCACGGCGACCACTTCACGAACATCCACCCCACCACGGACTGGCGTCACCAAATCGACCACGCCGAAAAGATCGGGCTAGGCTCCTCGAAGTACGAATTGATAACGATGGGCTAGCCCGCGGCAATCACGTTCAGATCAATAGGTTCTTAGGGGCCTGAGACCCTCAGGGTCTGGGACCCCCCTAAGCGAGGCGTGGAGCAGAACGCCGCAAGGGAGGTTAATCAGCTCTTCCTTGGCTTCATACTCCCGCGTCTTTCCTGAGTACCTCGGCGCGGTTCGTTTTTTCCCAGCCAGGGAGGGGGTTGATGTCGATCCGGCCCATGTGTCCGTAGGCGGCCAGGGCGCGGTACTGGGGTTTTCTTAGGTCAAGGTCGCGGATGATGGCGGCTGGGCGGAAGTCAAAGTGTTTCCGCAGAAGTTCCACAATTTTCTCGTTGGGGATTTTCCCCGTGCCGAAGGTCTCCACGTTCAGGGACACCGGCTCGGCGACGCCGATGGCGTAGGCCACTTGAATCTGGCATTGATCGGCTATGCCCGCCGCCACGATGTTCTTGGTGGCGTAGCGCGCCATGTAGGCCCCGCTGCGGTCCACCTTGGTGGGATCTTTGCCGGAGAAAGCCCCACCGCCGTGGGGAATCCACCCACCGTAGGTGTCCACGATGATTTTGCGCCCTGTCAGTCCGGTGTCGGCCATGGGGCCGCCCTTGACGAAACGCCCCGTGGGATTCACGAAGATACGCGTATGGTCGTCGATCAGATGAGCTGGGATGATGGGAGTAACCACGTGCTCGATGATGTCAGCCCGAACCTCTTTGAGCGTGGCCTCGGGGTGGTGCTGCGAGGAAACGACGATGGTGTCCGCCCGCACGACTTTGCCCTTCTCGTACTGCAAGGAGACCTGGGTTTTTCCGTCCGGGCGAAGGTAGGAGATCAGACCGTCCCGGCGCACCTTGGTCAACTGGCGGGCGAGACTGTGGGCCAAAGCGATGGGCATGGGCATAAACTCCTCCGTCTCATTGCAAGCGTAGCCGAACATCATGCCCTGGTCTCCCGCGCCGGTCTTGGCGATATCCTCCTCAGTGAGCGCCTTGTCCCGGACTTCCAGAGCGTTGTCGACGCCCAGGGCGATGTCGCCGGACTGCTCGTCAATGGCGGTAAGCACGGCGCAGGTCTCGCCGTCAAAACCGTACTTCGCGCGGGTGTAGCCTATCTCCTTCACGATCTCGCGAGTCAGTTTGGGAATGTCCACGTAGGTCTTGGTGGTGATCTCCCCCGCCACCATCACCATACCCGTGGTGCAGAGCGTCTCGCAGGCGACGCGGCCGTTGGGGTCGTCCTTCAGAATCGCGTCCAGAATCCCGTCGGATATCTGGTCCGCGATTTTGTCGGGGTGTCCCTCCGTGACGGATTCCGAAGAAAAGATGAATTTTTCTTGTGCAGCCATTGCCATCAACCTCCCAGAGATAATTAAGAGGGCCCTCTCCTCACAGGAAGAGCGCCCTCAAGTAAACCTGATTCTCTTCCTCTCATCATCCAACCCCCGCGGGCTGCTGGTATTGGCACCTGATTTTACAGGTTGCCGGGCTTCATCGGGCCAGTCCCTCCACCTCTCTCGATAAGAGTTTCAATTGTATGTATTACGCAAATGGCACCTTTACAGATCACCATACTAAGAATAAATTATACCGCCTTATCCGATGAAGTCAAGAGGGCAAGACGCGCAGTACGGCGGCTAGGGGTATACTCGAACGAAAAAGTAAATGCAACCCGGGTGTCGGGTGTAGGTTGCAATAAGTCGTGCAAAAAAGGGCCAAAAGTTTGTGGCAATAAGTAGTGCAAATACGTATATGTGAAATATGTGAAAAAATATCCTTACCATAAATCTCATTTCCTCAGCGGAAGAAGAGAGCCGGATTATGGGAGGAATGCAATATGGGAGCGTTTAAACATTTTTCACTGGAAGAGAGAACAACCCTTCAAAATGAACTCAATTCAGGCAAATCCTTCAAAGCTATCGCCGAACAACCAGGCAAAACGCCGTCATCAATAAGCCGGGAGGTCAGAAGGCACATTGAGCAAAAGAAAAGCGGCGGCTATGGCAGACATTTCAATGACTGCTTATCCCGCTCTTCTTGTATTCTTGAAAATGTACTTTAGAGAAGTCCCTTTACAAAGCCGTAACAGCAGAGGAAGAAGCGAAGTTATTGCTGCGTGAATCACGCTCGGGAATCTCACTTAGCGAAGATGAGATACAAAGACTCGACGGCATAGTAACTCCGCTTGTCTTGCAAGGTCAGTCTATTCATCATATCTGCAGTTCGAATAAAGATTCTATTATGAGCAGCGAACGCACAATATATAACTATGTGAATGACCGTGTTCTTACGGCAAAAAATATTGACTTGCCCCGCAAGGTACGTTACAAACCAAGAAAGAAAGCAAAGACACGTTTTAAGCTGAGTGACTGACACAATTTCATTACATTAGCGAGTGAAATTATAAATAGGACCTTGAAAAACAAAACTCGACTTTAGAGTATAGCTGCAGAAATTACGTAATTTTCATAAGGTATTTCATAAATTATTTCTATTTGTCACTCTATAGTATAATAGCAAGGAAATCACTCCTCAAAAGTAGGTGAT
>JAITGX010000097.1 GCA_031280275.1 Synergistaceae bacterium | reverse complement strand
AATTTAAGAACGATAACCTTCATCTCGTGTAACCCGTGCATTTTACCCCATGAAGCTCGGGCAGTATCGGGCTTCACCCTCACGACGGATACCTTTGCCTTTGGCTAACAGTTCCTACTGCCAAGCTTGTAGAGGACTTTTCACCTCCAAGTTATCGCACATGCTGGGCGCACACAAGAAAAAACCCGCCTATCTAGCGGGTTTTTATATGATGTTGTGTCGTGTTAAAGTTGAGCTTGGTGCCCGGAAGAGGACTCGAACCTCCACAACCTTAACGATTACTAGACTCTGAATCTAGCGCGTCTACCAATTCCGCCATCCGGGCATAATTCTTACTTTACTGTTAATTTTACCACTAGACGTGATGAATTTTACATCCAGTAGATATATAGTACCCTACTTCGCTCAAAAGGTCAACTACCTGACTCCCCCTTTTCAAGGCAACGCATGAAAATTATACAGTCATAATATCACCTAATTAATATAAGGAAGAGCTGATTAAGCCCTTGTGAGGCTCTGCCCAAATAGTGAATTAATCAGCGCTTCCTTAACCTGTCCCCTTGAGCTTGTACCCTTGCCTAAGATTGTGCCGCCGTTGGTGATAAAGGCGGCGGTCACGGTCAGGGGAGCGCGGTCTGTGCATTTTTTTGCGGCCGCCTCGGCCAGCCGGTCCCAGAGAGTGCGTTCCTCCGGGTGATTCCGCAGCAAGGTCATGGCCTGTTCTGTAGTGGTGCAGGCGTAGAGTTCCTGGACAAAGCCGCGCTCCATGCCCAGAAGCGCCGCGTGCGCGCACAGGGCCTCCATCCGTCCGTCCGCGACACGGTTATGGGTATTGAAGCTCCCTGCCGCCACCTTCAGCAGCTTGCCTGGATGCCCGCCCAGCAAGATTTTTTCAAACCCCAGCCGAGCCGCTTCGTCCAGCGCGAAGCCGATAAAGTTTCCCGCCTGCACGACGCAGCGCCCCTGGAGGCCAAAAGCCCGCCGCAGAGCGGCCTCCCCCGTACCGCCAAAAGTCAGGGCAAGTTCCCTCTTCCCCTCCGCCGCGTGGGTGTTGAGTTCCAGGGCCAGGGAGTCCAACAGCGCCTTTTCGTCCATGGGGCGCACGGTGCCCCGCGTCCCCAAAATCGAGATTCCTCCGACGATCCCCAGACGGGGATTGAAGGTCCGCTTGGCGGCCTCCTCTCCGCCGGGCACGGAAATCGTCACCAGGGCGGCGCGGTTCCCCGCGGCGTCTCGAAGGGCGCTTTCGATCATCTGGCGCGGCACGGGATTGATGGCAGGTTCGCCCACGGGAACCTTCAAACCCGGCAGAGTGACCAGCCCCACCCCCTGACCCGCGCGAAACCTCACTGAGCCGTCACCGCGGCAAAGCTCAACCTCGGCGATTACAGTCAGGCCGTGAGTCGCGTCCGCGTCGTCGCCTGCGTCCTTGACCACTCCACACCGGCCTGGGGAGTAGGGCACCACACACAGCCTCAGGGTCCGACCCACAGGTGCTGCTATCTCCACCCACTCCGGGCATATGCCGGTCACGAGCCACAGAACCGCCGCCTTCGCCGCTCCCGCCGCGCAGGAGCCGGTAGATACCCCCTCTCGCGGGGTCATATCCGCAAGAGAGCGTTGATGACGGCCGCCGCCACGGATGAGCCGCCCTTGTGCCCTCGCGACGCGATCCACGGGAAGGAATCAATTTTCATCAGGGCTTCCTTCGACTCCACCACGTTGACGAACCCCACGGGAACCCCGATCACCAGAGCGGGACTCACCTTACCCTCCGCCGCCAGCTGGCAGAGGCGAAGCAAGGCCGTGGGAGCGTTGCCCACAGCGAATACCGCCTCAGGCGCTTCCGCCGCCGCGCACTCCATGCTGACAGCCGCGCGGGTCACGCCGCGCCTATGGGCCTCCAACGCCACGTCCTCGTCGGCCATGTAGCACAAGACAGCTCCGCCGTTTTGCGTGATGTGTTTTTTGTTGACGCCGGCGGCGGCCATCTGGGTGTCCGTGACCACCGCCGCGCCCCTCGCCAGGGCCTCCCGCCCCGCCTGAACCGCCTGGGGTGAAAAGGTAAGTGTTTCCGCGAAGTCGAAATCCGCCGTTGCGTGAATCACCCGCGCCACAACCGGCAAAACCTCTGCGGGAACCTGAAAACCCCGAATGACAAGCTCCTTTCTCACAATGTCCAGACTGGCTCGCTCTATTTCCTCCGGCCCCACCGCTCCCGCCTCCTTTTCCATTTCCGATTTTCGCTATTATAGCTCTATGCATTAGGGCGTGTTTGAAAACGAGCCTATCGTTCCGCCCCGCATCATGCATCCGTTCGCTTCCAACAGCTCGTTGAGTGCATTGAAAATCTTCTCTCCAAGATGATGTTCTTCCATCAGATGACGAACAGATGACGAAATTTCAACAACGCTGCTGCGTCTGGAACTCGTTGTACGAAGAAGTCCAGACCCATGAAACTCAAAAGTAGGTGACAGCTTGCGGCGAATCATTTTAATTGAGTCAGCCCGCTGGATTAATTGGCTGCTTCTCGCTTTTCCCCCCAAGACTTCGGCCAACGTTTCTTGAGCAAGTAAAAATCCTTGACTTATGGCTCGCGAAATATGCCGAATGGCGCGGCGAGGGTATTTTTTTCAAGCGATACAGAGAATCATGGAGCGGCAGCTTCACCTGGGAGCAGGAGCGCCGCGACGCCGAAGAAGAACTTGGCCGCCTCATCCCCCGCTCGCACTGGTGGTTCTGGCCGTCCGATATGCAAAAATGAGATATGCGGAAGAGGAATATTTCCGCTGTGGATACAGGGTTTCAAAAGCAAAAAATCCGAGCGGAACTCGGAAAAACCGGGTAAATTGACCTCGGCCGATTGCATGTGACAGGAAATCCCATTCCCATAAATAAGCCCCACAGGCTGACTTTAGCTTCAAATACTCAGGAACCTGTTTATTGCTCTTTCAGAGAAAAGTCAACGCTTAGAGGGCTCGGACCCCAAGGGGCCTTAGGCCCCACCCCATTAATCAATGCTTCCTTAATCAGCTCTTTACACTGTGAGTAACGAACTCAACTTACGTCTATAACCTCCCCGCTTCCAAAGCGCCTGAAGCATGCTTTCTAAAACGTGAATATTATCGTCCTGTAAATACGAAAAAGAGGCGGACAGAGTTTTGTCGTTTTTACATCCCACGCAAAATGTTCCATTTCCGTTAAAAAGCACCATGTCTTCCCAACCGCAAAAAACTCGTTCCGTGGAGAAGAAAAACCTGCGCCGTTCCATTTCGATGCCGAAGTCGCTGACCAGCGCCGACGCGAAACGATAACTTTTCCCGCTGCTCAAGCCTTGCAGATACTGCTTCAATAGGTGAACTCCGACAGTATCCCATAAGCGGCATATCAAGTTGTTGTAGAGAATTTCTCCAGTTAGGTGAGGTACGAAGGCATTCCCGATCAATTCACTGTAAGTTCTTTCTTTCTTTAACTCTATAGAAACGACGTCGGTATCGTTTCCCCAAAAAATCGTGTAAGCTGTCTCCCTGTAAACGCCATTGACGAACTTTTGCGTGCCTCCCCACCGGACGCGCGTGATAGAGTTGAAATCCCACAGACGGTTTTTCCAGTTGATTCCTTCTCCAGAGATACTGATTGTTTGTTTGAAAAAAAAACCGACCTTCGCCGCGAAAATTGTTTTTTTCTTTTCTTTGAGAATATTTTCAAGCACCTGGACATCTTTATCCAGAACTTCAACCGACTCCTCCATATCCGAGAAAGTCTCTTTCAGTGCGCGTATTAATGAGAGCGAAAATTCCGCCTTATCGTGCTCGTTGTTTATGAGAAGGGATAAGGAACGGCCAAGCCTTAAAACGATACTGGCCTCATTGTATTCACTCCCCATGGACTTTGCCCGAACGACAAGCGGCTTGGCGACTTTGGCCCAGTTTTGTATCACCTGAACGAGCCGGTCTATTTTTTCCTTCACCGCGGAATCAGAGCGCTTGGCTTTCAGCCCCTCTCCGATCGCTTGGATGAGATTTTTAATATTTTCCGTTTCTTTTTCGAAAAAGGGCTGAGCCGTTGTCTCGTAAATATCCACAACGTCAGAGATCACGTAAGGGCAGAAAGTTTTGCCGCCGTCCGCTGCCAACTCAACTAAGCCCGTCAGCCGCTCGACAAGGTACCCCGAAGGCATACCGTTGAAGATGGTTTTGATAACCTCCGCGTAGTAACGCCGCTGCTCCTGAATCTCCGCCTCTACAGCCGTTATGTCCGTCACTTTTGGAAAGCCTGAGACGGCTCTATCCTCATTGATCGCGTCCATGAGCGATTTTGCGTCCACGTCCTCGAAAAGCCGAGCGAGTTCGAAAATCATATCCTGTGCTCCATCTGTAAGATGAGGTAAGTGTGACACAACCGAACACAAACAATTGGCCAACGCGATCGGTGTTACCTCAGGCCTGTTGGTACCGTCGGGAGCCCCATGCTCTCTGAGCAAGGAAAATATCGGCGGCGAGCTAACGTTCTCCGGATTTTTCGCCGTGAACTTGAGTATCTCGGCGGCAAGTTCCGGCCTGACCCCCGGCAGCCAGGCAACCTCAGTAGCAAGGCGTTTTCGAGGGTGCGTTAAAATAGACCGAGCCTCGGCGCAATTATCGGCGTCTATGACAAGACTGTGTTCGTCGGCCAGCTCGATAATTCTTTGACGGCTGTCGTGGGGAGTGGCGCGCAGCACCGCGAAGGGGTTCTTCAAAAGATCCATGTTCCGTTATTGCTGCCGAAAGCCAACGGAGCGTTTTTTCTTTTCATCGGGCAGGAGGCTTAGAGCTTGCTCAATCCTTTCCTGGTCGATCCTGGATTTTCCGGCTCTGGCGGCGAGCCTTGCGGCCTCACGCACAACAAAAGCCGAATCGGACAACGCTCTTCCGGTGAGGGCGTCATAAAGTGCATCCATTTTTAAACCGTCATTTTTGGGCAGGCCTTTTAAAAGAAAATCAATCAAAGACGCCGTTTCCACCCTTGATGGCATCTCCATTTCGATAATGTGGTCGAAACGGCCGCGTCGGAGAACGGCGGGGTCGATAGCGTCAATCATGTTCGTCATTGCGATGACCAGTACCTTTTTCTTGACAGCCTCTGGGATACGCCTGAGAAATTCGGCAACTTCCTCGACGTGATACAGGCCCGTTTTGCTGCTTGCCTGCCTGTCCGATAAAAAGGATTCCATTTCGTCGATAACGACCGCACATGGGGCGTATTCAACGGCGTTGTCGAAAACCTCAGCGATCTTCCTGCTGGTTTCGTGGATATAAGGGCTCCCCACGCTGCCAGAGTCGATAAAATAACTTGGCCAGCCGAGAAAATCGATCAGCCGTTGGACGGCGAAGGTCTTACCGCATCCAGGCGGCCCGTGAAGAACAATAGCCGCCGGAAATTCAATTCCTAAAGCCTGATATTTTTCCGCGTTGAAAACGATATCGACGACGTGTTCGTTGAAAAATTCTTCCAGTTTTTGGCGGCCGGGCAAGTGAAAATTTGGGGTTTTCTGTTCTGGTTTTTTCACCTGCCGTGAACGAAAGGCTGGCTTCTCTTCAAGTCCTTCGGCCGGCACTTCTATTCCAGCGGTTTTGACAATCTCCGCAAGATCACTGACAGGCAGCCACCCCACCAGGCGGGTCAAGCGCTCGAACGAGTCCGTCGAAACAACCACGCCTCCGGTGAGCCATGTTCCCAGAACGACCTTGTCGTCCACGTACGGGGTTGACGTCCAAGTTGGGAGCAGTCTCGAGAACTGTTCCACGTAAATGGCGTCGTGAAGAGAAGTATCCCCGCCGCTCCAGAAAATATTCCTCAACACTTTGCGAGATTGATTGAGTGACCAGGAAAACGCCAAGGCATCCACCTTATTGTTCGGCACTTCACAGCTCTCCACCGGCCTAAGAGCGTATTTTCTGTCACTGAGCAAAATGTGAAACCGTGCCGATCCAAAGTTGAACTCGCTTAAAAGGGATTCGCTCAAGAACTCCAGCTCGGTCCACCTGAACGCCAACTTGGGGCAAACGATCAGAACACGCCCCGAAGCGCTCGTTCCGAAAATTTGCCACTTCTCACCCGAAAAAAGGAGCAAGGTGGTTTGGGAGCTGTCCGGCAATTCGCATCCCCGAGGCAGCCACAAATCGCGAGCCATGTGTTTATCCCTTTATGATGTTGACAACGTCGAGCGCGGCGCCGTCTCCGGCTTCGACCCTTTGAATCTGCCAAAGCTGCGCAACTACCCCTCGAAGGCCCTCGATATCATCGGAAAGCAGGCATTGCGCCCCCGTTTCGAGGAGTTTGCCGAATTGTACCCTGTCGGCAAACCGATAGGGGGATTTACCCATGTTTTTAAAGGCGTTGACGACAAACCAGTCTTGACGCCACAAAATTTCGAAGTTTTTCCCCTTCAATTTATCGAGACGCTCGTCAAAATCTTTATCGTTTTTATCAATAGCGCGCTGGGCGATCTTTGTCAGGCGGTCGAACGCGGAAGTCTCCATCGGCGCGGCATGCTGCCTCAGATGTTCATTGAACAGGGCCACGACGCCGTCCAGGTCAATTTGACGAATTTCTTTCTTGTGTTCCAATCTGATCTTCGCGAGTATATCGAGGGCTTCCTTGTTCTTTTCTGCGGCCTCGCGGCGTTCTTCGGCGCTGGCCTCGTCAGGATTCAGCGACAAGGCGAAATCCAGCTTCTCACGAGCTTGCTCGAGCCGCTGGTCGTCAACGGATTCGTTGATTTCGTCGATACGGCTCAGTATATTTTCCGCTTTTTCAAACGCTTCATCGGAATCCAGACTGTAGTCGATTTGTCCCTCCAAGCGTGAATAACAATTTTGGCTTGACGAAAACGTCGCGCCAATGGCGGGGACGGAGGCTTCAACGGTAATAAGGCCGGAATCCAGCACTTCATAGTCGAACTCGATCTCCGCGCCCACGGGGATCACCCCGTCGTCGAAATCCGTTCCGCAGATTTTGAAAACGCCGATGTAACGGTTATCGCCAATTGGGTCTTCGATCTCCCCTTCCCATACTTTGAATTTCAGCGCGTTCGAGGAACCCGCTTTTATCAGTTCTCCGGCCAAGCATTTCAGTTTGCCTTTTTTGGGAAGCACGTCTCCCGCCCGAACCAAATACATCAGCTTGGGCTTTCCGCCCAGCTTTTCCAAAAGCTCAAGGCCGACCGAATGAGAGGCGGGAATGGCGTCAACCGTGGCGGCAGTGCGGGTAATGGTGATCCTGTCCTGT
Source organism: Synergistaceae bacterium (assembly GCA_031280275.1). Lineage (GTDB taxonomy): Bacteria > Synergistota > Synergistia > Synergistales > Aminobacteriaceae > JAITGK01. The sequence continues at coordinate 27,424 of JAITGX010000097.1, read as the reverse complement.
TCCATGGCCACCGGCGAGCCAAGTGTATCGTAGGCAAAAACCTTGAAGGTGTTTTCCCCTTCTTTGACCAAAGGCACGTCGAAGGCCGCTTCCTGCTCAAGGGGAAGGCGTCCGGAAGACCACCCCGTGTCGAGACTGTCCAGTTGAATTTCGAAACCAGACACGCCGGTCGATCGAATTGTGATTTTAGACTTGACGCCCGGCGTGCGGGCAATGAAGTCGAAAGACAAGGCGAGTTTTCCGCCTGAGGATATCTGTCCCCTGACGTTTTTTCGCGAACGGTTCCGCGTGCTCCAGTCGATGGCCTCGGCGAACAGACTCGCTCCCTCCGCGACGGCGGTCATGGGGTTCACGTCGAGGCCTCCTTCTACCCTGAGTTCGGACGTCACCTTGTCCCGTAAGGGCTTATAGTTGGTCGGTCCGCCGATGAACACGATACGTCCCAAATCCTGAAGAGGCAGACCCGCTTTTTCGAGGGTTTCTCTCGCGGTTTTGACGGAGTCGTCGACGTGCTGAGCGATTAACTTGTCGTAAACAGACCGGCGCAAGGGCACCTCGAAATAAATATCTTTGCCGTCCAGGTCACGAACCCTTACCTCTGCTTCCGAAAGGCTGATGACGGCCTCTTCATTGGACGAAAGCTCGATCTTCGCGCGTTCGGCGCCCCAGGCCGCTATGTGGGGAAGCGTTTTGAAGAGCGGATTGGCTCTGAAGTCGTCGGGAACAGCGAAATTTTCTTTCAGCCACGGGAAAACGATGTTGTCGCAGATCGCCCGGTCGAAGTCCCTGCCGCCGCATAGAGCAATACCGTCGTGAGCCAAAAGGCTGACGCGCCCGCCGGTGCTTTCCGCTACAGCGATGTCCAGTGTTCCGCCTCCCAGGTCATAAACGAGGAACGTGCCATCGCTTTTGCGCGCGCGCATCACGCTCATCACCGCTGCCACGGGTTCCTGCATGAGCGCCACTTTGCCTATCCCGGCCATTTCCGCCGCCTGCATCGTGGCGTCTTTTTGCATTTGGTCAAACACCGCCGGAACCGTAATGACCGTACCCACGTCGGGGTCGTTTCGAATTTCCTCGGACAGGGAACCGAACAAGGCCTTCAGGACTTCAGTCGAGCACTCCTCCGGCGTTTTGGTGAGGTTCGGCACCCTCAAATAAAAAAGTGTTTTGGTTCCCATAAAACGTTTGAACAAGGTGACGCAGTTGCCCGGATGCCACGGGGCCAAATCGTACGCGCGCTTACCCACGTATTTGCTTCGCCGGTCGATGTAGATAGCCGAGGGCGTCACGTCGTTTTGCTCGGGGCTCTTCCAGATGCGGGTCTGTGTTCCGTCGTAGGAAAAAATCGCGCTGTTGGTCGTTCCCAAGTCGATGCCCACGAAGTTTTTCATTGTTCCACCTTCCGCAAGATAACGATTCCCATCTTTTTTACCTGGCCTTTTTTATCCATTATAATTGGTTCGAGCATTTGGGCGACAATCAACGCGTCATCAGCCTCGAATTCCGCGACGTTCAAAGGCGTCGCAGCCGCGCCGGGTTCGAAAGGCTGTCCTTCGATATCGACAGACCTCAGTTCGAGGCCGTTCAGCGCGTCTTCCACCTTCCTTCTGAACCATCGAAGCTGGCTTTCATGGCGTTTTTGTTCTCCGGCGTCAAGTTTCGTCACAAGCCGCTGAAAGGTTTTTCCAAAGCGCCAAGATTCCACAAATAAGGTGATTATCGTGTCCTCCATGTGTTCAAGGCGCGCATCATTTTCGTTCATCGTCATCACCTCCAGAGGGAAACCGTTACGTTCACCGCTTGCGAGTTCTGAGCAAATCGAGCAGGTTTCGATCGATTTTCCCATCCTGCTCCGTGTTTTCGCTTTTTTGAAACGCTTTTACCGCCAGTTCCGTCTTGGCACCAACCTTGCCGTCTATCGAGCCTGGATTGCAGCCGAGGTCTTTCAAAAGCCGTTGTATCTCTTTGACGTCCGCCCTGCTTAAGTCGGGTTTATCGCCTTTCGCGTCTTCCGTTTTCGCGTCTTCCGTGCTTCCGTTGTTCACGCTCCCGGCGCTGGCGTCGCTTGCCTGTCCTAGCTTTTCCCATAATCTGGCTTGTCTGACTGCCTTCAACTCAATTTGGCTTCGCGCGGCCTCCACGTCACGCCGGGCGCGCTGCATATCCCTATCGAAATATTTGAACTGCCCTCCACGCTGGTTGTAATCCTCCACGAGTTCGTTGAACCTGCCTACCGCGTAATCCGTTTTCACAATATTTCGCATGGTATCGAGGTAAATGCTTGCCTGAAGAACCCACCGTATCTGAGAAACGGTCAATCTGTGATCCGTGCCGACGGGAGGGCGCTCGTATTGCGGTTCTGAGCCCAGAGCCGTATGCCGAGAGGGCTCTGCCGAAATATCGGGAGGTTTCTGTGAATAAGAGGAAGAGAGGGAAGACGAGGAAGAGAGGGAAGATTTGGAGGTTTGAGTGTTTAATTTGCTCAAAGCCATGAATCCAAACGCGAAAACAGCAAGACAAACGAGCACCGACTTGACGGGATATGTTGACGGAGAAGAGGGGGAGGACGTCACAGCCCCGCTTTTCGTCTCGGCGAAATTCGGCCTGTAATGCACATTATCGTTTTCACCTTTGTTGACTTCATAAGTCAACTCAACCTCTGATACTAAATCGGAAAGTCCAGAAAATCCTACCGCCGCAGTTTGGGAGTGTTCCATTTTATCAGCCATGACGTCCCCTTGACTGGGACCCTGCCCTTGGGTTTCCCCTCGGCGGAGTCCCAAAAGCCTGTTAGAGGTTTTTCAGGAAGGTTTCCATGCGGTCCATGGCCTGAATCAGAATTTCCATCGACTGAGTACAGGCGATTCTAAGATACCCCTCGCCGCTAGGTCCAAAGGCGGAGCCGGGGATCGCGGCCACGTGGGACTCCTCCAACAGCTTCCACACGAAGGCCTCGCTGGTGAGACCCGTGCCCTTGACGTTGGGGAAGAGGTAGAAGGCCCCCTCGGCAAAAGCGCAGGTGACGTTTTTCATCTTATTCAGCCGGCCAGAGACGTAATCCATGCGCTCGGCGAAGATGTTTTTGCGCTCGATCAGCTTTTCGTCGTGGTTGGTCAGAGCGTAGGAGGTCGCCTTTTGCGCTAGGGTGTTCAGCCCGTAGGTTCTGCTGGTGGCGATCATGGTCATGACGCGGATGAGTTCCGCCGGGCCGATGGCGTAGCCCACCCGCCAGCCAGTCATGCAGTGGCTCTTGGACATGCCCCCCATGATCAGCGTCCGCTCCCTCATTCCGGGAAGCGTGGGAAACGCCGTGTGTTTACCTTTGTAGACCAAGGCCTCGTATATTTCGTCGCTGAGCACAAAGAGGTCGTGCTTGGCGGCGAGGGCCGCGATTTCTTCCAACTGTCCGCGAGGGATGACCCGCCCCGTGGGGTTGCAGGGGGAGTTCAGCAGGAGGATTTTCGTGCGGGGTGTGATGACCCTTTCCAGATCACCAATGGTGGGGGCGAAGCCGTTCTCCTCTGTTGTTCCGACGGAGACGGCCGCGCCGCCGCTGTCCCGAACCTGAGTGAAATAAGGCGTGAAACAGGGCTCCACCAGGATGACTTCGTCGCCGGGGTTGAGCAGGGCCTGCATGGCCAGGTTCGGGGTCTGAATGCCCCCCACGGTCATCAGAACCTCCTCAGGAGAGCAGTTGAGGCCGTGATGGCGTTCCCAGTAAGCGCAAACCGCCTCTCGGACGTCGAGAAACCCCTGAAGCGGGGGATAATGCGTGAACCCATCCTTCGCGGCTCGCGCCGCCACGTCGATGATGTCGTGCTCAGTATCGAAGTCGGGCTCACCAATGCCGAGGTTCAGCACCTCGTCCATCTTCTCGATTGCCTGGAAGATTTTGACCATTCCAGACGGCTGCGCTTTTTGATACCGTTCCGCCAATTTCAAAACAAACGCACTTCCTTTCGCGTGATGGATTACCGATTTTCAGTTTTTTATATTATCATAACACATAGCTAAAGTTAGAGCGTATTTCCTGAAAAAGAAGACGCATCCGCGGGAAGCAGATCTTTATGACGTATTCTGTGCCATACTTTGTTTGTTAAAAAATGCTTGTTCATGGCGTAATGTGCCCCACGATTTCCCAAATTGGAAACTCGTAAGCTCAAGGCTCTGCAAAATGGGGGTTATAATATGTTAAAAAAATTTTTATGAGGGAGTGAGCTATGAAAATTCTGCACACATCCGACTGGCACTTGGGACGGACCCTCTGTGGAAAAAAGCGCACACGGGAGTTTGAGGGATTTCTCGACTGGCTCCTGGCGGCGCTGCGGGAGCACGGTGCCGACGTCCTGCTGGTGGCCGGGGACGTGTTCGATGGCCCCACGCCAGGTATCCGCGCCCAGGAGCTTTATTACCGTTTTCTTTACCGCGCGGCTGCGTCCGGATGCCGTCACGTGGTGGTCGTGGGCGGCAACCACGACTCCCCTTCCTTTTTGAACGCTCCCAAGGAGCTTCTTCGCTCCTTGAACGTGCACGTGGTGGGGACGATCACAGAAAACGCCGAGGACGAACTTCTGACGCTTGACGGTCCGGACGGGACCCCGGAGCTTTTGATCTGTGCTGTGCCCTACCTGCGAGACAAAGACGTCCGCTCTTTTGAGGCGGGCGAGAGCGCGGAAGATAAAGACCGCAAGTTAGCCCTGGGGATTGAGCGCCACTACAAGGAACTTGGCCGCCTGGCGGAGGAGAAGCGCGCGGCGTTGGCCGCGGAGGGACAATATATTCCCATCGTGGCCACGGGGCACCTTTTTGCCGTTGGCGGACAGACGACAGAGGAAGACGGCGTCCGTGAACTCTATGTTGGATCGCTGGTACGGGTGAACCTAAGGCGTTTCCCCACCTGCTTCGACTACCTGGCTCTGGGACACCTCCACTCGTCCCAGAGGGTGGGAGACGCCGACACCGCGCGCTACAGCGGCGCGCCCCTGCCCATGAACCCTGGGGAGAGACGGGACAAGAGCGTCCTTCTGGTGGAACTCGACGGCGGGAAACCCCCCGCGCGGGTAAGGAAGCTTCCCGTACCCGTGTTCCAGGAAATGGAGCGTATCGTGGGGGACATAAACGCCCTGGAGGTTCGCCTGGGGGAGCTTCGAGCGCGCGGGGGCGGCATCTGGGTGGAGGTCGTCTGCGAGGGGAACGCGCCTGCTCCCGACCTGCGCCGGCGCATCGCCGCCCTCACCGAAGGGTCGGAGCTGGAGGTGCTTCGGGTCCGGGTGACGAGAAATTCCAGCAGCGCTCCGGGCTTGTGGGACGAGCGCGAAGAACTCGCCGAGCTGGACGTGTCGGACGTTTTTTCCCGCTGTCTGGAGGCGAGAAAAGTGCCCGAAAAAGAGCGTTCCGCCCTTTTCGCGGCCTACATGGAGGTACTTGAAACGCTCCGGGCGGAACTCCAGTGAGTCTTTGGCAGGAGAGAGGATAACATGCGTGTACTCAGCGTTCGCTTCAAAAATTTGAACTCCATCCTAGGAGAGTGGAAAATCGACTTCACGCACCCCGCCTACTCCTCCGACGGGATTTTTGCCATCACAGGCCCCACCGGCGCGGGGAAGACCACCGTTCTGGACGCCATATGCCTGGCGCTCTATGGGCGCACGCCGCGCCTGAAAGACGTCACTCAGAGCGAGAACGAGGTCATGTCTCGCCACACGGGAGAATGCTTTGCTGAACTCGTTTTCGAAGCCAGCGCTGGGAGCGGAGGCGTCAAGCAGTACGCCGCCTTCTGGGAGCAGCATCGGGCCCGCAAGTTCCTGGACGGCGCCCTGCAGCAGATCCGGCACGAAATCGCGGACATAGGGTTGGGGAGGGTGCTGGAAACCCGCCAGCGTCACGTGGCCGAAAAAATCAAGGAGGTCACGGGGCTCTCCTACGATCAGTTCGTTCGCTCCATTCTCCTGGCTCAGGGCGGTTTCGCCGCTTTCTTGCAAAGCCCTCCCGGCGAGCGTTCCCCGATCTTGGAGCAGATCACGGGAACAGAAATTTACAGTCAGCTCTCCATGCGCGCTCACGAAATCCGCAACACCGAGCGCAGCGCCCTGATCGTCCTCGAAGCCGAGGTGGGGAACTTGAAGAACCTGGAACCGGAGGATGTAGAAGCCCTGCGCTTGGAACTGGCCGCCAAGGAAAAGGAGGCGTCTCAAGCGGAGCGAGACTTGAAGCGGTGCGGCGCGGAACTCGAATGGCTAGAGGGTATGGCGGTGCTTCAAAAGGAGCTGGACGCTCTCGAGGACCGGGATCGAGACCTAAGCAGGCGGCGGGAGGGCTTCGAGATGGAGCGCAGGCGGCTGGAGCGGGCCCAGACAGCCTTGGAGTTTGGCAGCACCCACGCCGCCCTGTTGGCGCTGCGGAGGGAACAGGAGACTGAGAAAAAGGCGCTTTTCGAGTGCCAGGCGAAGACGCCGGAACTGGAGGCCAACGTCCGACGCGCGGAGGACGCCTTGCAAATGGCGCGCTCCGTCCTGGCCGAGCGGCAGATGGAGCAGAAAAAGCTCTTGGAACTTCTGCGCACGGTTCGGGAGCTGGACCTGAAGCAGCGGGAGAAAGCCTCCCCGATCCGCGATATCCAAGAAAGCGCCGACGACCTGGCGCGGGCAGCGGAGGAAGTGAGCGCCAAACTGAACGCGGACCGCCTCCGCTTCGAGGCCGAGCAGGTGCGCTTTAGGGACGTCGGGAGGTACCTGCAGGACAACGCGGCGGACGAAAGGCTCATCGAGCAGTTCGCTGAAATGAGGACGCGATTCGACGTCCTGACCCTCTCCACCGAGAAACGGCGGCGGCTGGAGAGGGAGCGGGTTGAGGCCGAGAAGCGGAAACAAGACACTCAGAACCTCCTGAACGGGCAGAACGTCCTGCTGGATACCGTGAAGATGAAGTGCGCCTCCACGGAAAACGTCCTGCGAAAGGAGCAGGCTGGGTTGGTGGAGCTGCTGGCTCACCGCCCGCTGGCGGAGTGGCGCGGGTCCTTGACGGACCTGGCCGGACGCGTGGCGCGGCAGGAGCGGATCGCGGAGGTTCTAGGACGCCGCACCCAAACCGCCGCTGAGCGAGGTGAGCTGAAAGCGCGCTGCGAGGCGCTGGACGTCGCCCGACGCGAGGGATTATGGTGGATTCAGGAGCAAGAGGTCCGGGTGCGGGAGGCGGAGAGGGAAGTCCGCCTCCTGGAAACGCAGACGGACTTGATCCGGCGGATCAGAGACCTGGAAGAAGCCCGCGGCGGTCTCCGTGAGGGCCAGCCTTGTCCCCTGTGCGGCTCGATTGAGCATCCCTACGCATCGGGGGCCCTTCCCGACGGGGACGAGACCCAGTCGGCCCTGGAACGGGCCCGGAGGGAACTGAGCTTGCGGAATGAGGCGCTTTCCACCCAGCGGGTGGAGAACGCGCGGCTCGGCCAGGAGCTTCGCCAGTTAGAAGAAGAGGACAGCCGGCTTCAAATTCGCCTGAAGGCAGAGGAGGATCAGCTTGCCGAGGGACTGTCCGCCTTGCAGATGGTCTTGCCCATGGACGCCGACCCCCTGACAGCCATTGAGTGGGAACGCAAAAAAACAGAGGAGGTTTTGCAGAGAACGCGGCTCGCCGTCGAACGGGCGGAGAAAATAGATCAGAACCTGCGCGTAATACAGGACGGCCTGGAGCAGATGAGGGAGGAACGCGATCACCTGACGCGCTCCCAGCAGGAGGCGGAGTTTGCTAAAGAGGCCGCGGCGCGCGAGTGGAACCGCCTGGTTCAAGAGACCCGAATTTGCGAGGAGGAGCATAGAAACATCCGCCTCGGCCTGGCTCGTCAGGTGTCACCCTACGGGTACAGGAACCTTCCTGACGAAAGGCCGGAGCAGGTGCTCACGGCGCTGGAAACGCGGATGAAACGATGGCAGGAGCAGCACCGGCTTAGTTTGGATCTGGAAAAGCGGCTTTCCGTTTGGGAGCGGGATTTGCAGCACGGGCAGGACAGCTTGCAGAGTTTGAGCCTCGCGCTGAAAGAAAAGCAGCAGGTCGCAAAGGCGCTGAAGGCGGAGAAGGACGCGATTCGGCAGCAGCGGGTCAGCCTTTTCGGGGAAAAAGCGCCGGAGGTGGAGGAAGCGGCCCAGACGGAGCTGGTGAACGCCGCTCTCGAACAGGTGGAGGCCAAACGTGCCGCACGGGAGGCCGCGCTTCAGGAAGCCTTGAACATGCACTCCCGCATAGAGGAGCTGGGGAAGGCCATTCACATCCGCTCCGATAGACTGCAAAAAACGGAGGTCGCTTTTAAAAGACAGCTTGCCGAGAACGGCTTCATCGGCGAGGACGCCTATTTGGCGGCCTGCCTGTCCGAGGTGGAGCGTAAAGTGCTTCAGGAACGGGCCCAGGCGCTGGACTCGGAGCGGACGGAGCTGGACACGCGGCGGCTAGACCGGAAGTTCGCCCTTGAAGAACAGAGACGCCGCCAATTAACGGACAGCACGCTGGATGACATTCGGGACCGGGCGGCGCAGGCAGCATCGGCTCAGAGAGAGCTGCAGCAAGAGGTAGGAGCCCTTCGCTCGCGGCTGGAAGGCGAAGAGGAGCTTTCCCAAAAGCGCGGGGAGCGCGCGGCCGTCCTGAAAAGGCAAAGACAGGAGAGCCAGCGATGGGAGAGGCTCCACGACCTGATCGGCTCCGCTGACGGACAGAAGTACCGCAACTTCGCACAGGGGTTGACCTTCGAAATGGTGCTCCGCCACGCGAACCACCAACTGCGGAAAATGACGGACCGCTACATGCTGACGCGGGACGGCGACCTTTCCTTGGAGCTGAAGGTCATCGATAACTATCAGGCGGGAGAGGTACGGTCGGCCAAAAACCTGTCGGGCGGAGAAAGTTTCATCGTCAGCCTGGCCTTGGCTCTAGGGCTTTCGCAGATGGCCAGCCGGAAGGTTCGGGTGGACTCCCTTTTTCTGGACGAGGGCTTCGGCACCCTTGACGAGGAGGCCCTGGACATGGCACTTTCCACCCTCACCAGTCTGAGGCGGGAGGGCAAGCTGATCGGCATCATCTCCCACGTGGACGCACTGAAGGAGCGCATTGCCGCCCAGATCGAGGTCATTCCTCAGGGGAACGGCCGCAGTATCATTCAAGCGCCGGGCTGCATCCGCCTTTCGGATTAGGGGGCGTCCCCGCAGAGGAAACATTCTAAAATCCGCCGGCGCTGAATATCTTTCCGCTGATGCGCTTGGCAGCCCCGGCGCGGACGCTGGCCACCAGTCCCAGGGCGATGGAGAGGGACAGCAGGGAACTGCCTCCGTAGCTCAAAAAGGGCAGGGGAATTCCCGTGACTGGCATGAGCCCCATGCTCATGCCGATGCTCTCGAACATCTGGAACCATATCCAGGCTGCCGTTCCTGCGGTGATGAACTTTCCCTGAATGTCGCGGTTTTTCATCCCCGCCGTCACGATGCGCGTGAAGATCAGGGCGAAAACGCACAGAAGCCCCACGGAGCACCAAAAGCCGAACTCCTCCGCGTACACGCTGAAGATGAAATCCGTGTGAGGCTCCGGCAGGAAACGCAGCTTGCTCTGCAAGCCCTGGAAGAACCCCTTGCCCCACACGCCTCCGGACCCCACGGCGATCCGCGACTGAATGACGTTGTACCCCGCGCCCAAGGGGTCCCGCGTTGGATCCAGGAAGACCAACAGCCTCATTTTCTGGTAATCTTTGAGGAATATCCAGGCGAAGGGAAGCATGGCTGCCCCCAGGCCGGCGATGGAAAACAAATATTTGAAGGGCGTGCCCGCGACGAAAAGCGCCGCGAAGATGATGACGGCGTAGACCAGCGCGCTGCCCGCGTCCGGTTGGATGAGAACTAAGAACAGGGACGGAAGCCCCACGAGCAGGCCAGCCGCGAAGGTTTTCAGGGTAAAGGGAGGGTAACGGCTCAGAAACTTGGAGAGGACGAGAATCAGGGCAATCTTGCCAAACTCGGAGGGCTGGATACGAATGAACCCCAAAGAAATAGCGCGCTGAGCCCCCTTCACCTCCGGCGCGGCCACCACCGTCAGGGCCAAGACGAGAAGCGTCAGCCCGTAGATGGGATAGGCCAGACTCATGAAGCGGCGGTAGCCTGCCGCCGCCACGGCGGCGTAGAGCAGGCAGGAAACGGCGCTCCAGCCGAGCTGCCGAAGCGCGTAACCATCGCCGCGTCCGCCGCCGGCGCTGTAAATGCAGGCAACTCCGCATAGCACCAGCAGAGCTGCGCTGCCGGAAAGGGGCTTGTCTAGGGAGGTCAAATTCTCTTTGAAAGTGAAAAGGCGGGGCTCGTCCATCGCTTACCTGTGGTGCTTATTCTTGCCGTAACCATCTCGAGGGGGTTTGGGACGCGGAAGTATCCGCTGCACGCTGCCGTCCATCGCCCCCTCCTCCATGATCATCCGCTTGATCCGCAGGACGGGAACGTTAGTGACCAGGGCAACGGCGTATTCATCGCCGCCAATGTTATGGTCAAGGCTCATTTCTATTTTTGATTCATCGATATCCATGTATTTTTTCAGGACGGTGATCATGTCCAGTCTTAAATTTTCCAGCAGATACGGCGCAATATCGGTGCGATCGTAAATGAGCGCGAACCCGAGGCGCTTCCTCGCTTCCTTCGCCGAGGAAGCCATGCTCCCAAACCATTTTCGCAAGAACTCCATTCCAATCGGCTCCCTATCCGCGCTTGGCACCCATCCATATTATTCGTTAAAAACGGGCGCGAAGCCCAGGACTTTGAACGAAAAAGAGGCAGGGAAGCGCTGATTAAGTCCCTTGTGAGGCTTGAGCCCCACATCCCGCTTAGGGGTCTCGGACCCCGAGGAGTCTCGGACCCCGAGGGGCCTCAGACTCCGAGAGGCCTCGGTCCCCTAAGAACCCCATTAATCAGTGCTTCCTTAGCATCTCTATTACTCCGCATTAAAATATCGCCGGCAATATTTTAATATAATTACTTATTCGAAGACATTTTGGTAATTTTTGCCGTTTCTTCAATATCGATTCAATAAAATCCAAAAATTTTTTTTATCCCAGCGAGAATTCCCCGCGATTCATAGGCGTCCAGGTTGAGCCACGGGACGCTTTCTCCCAGCAGCCGCGCGGCGATGTTCGCGAACTCCTGGGCCGCCGGGGAATCTTGGCCAAAAGTGAGGGGTTCGCCGCGGTTGCCCGACTTGATCACGCTGTCGTCCTCCGGAATAAGGCCCAGCAGCTTGATGGCGAGAACGTCCAAAATGTCGTCCTGGGACAACATGTCGTTGTTTTTGACCATCAAGGCCCTGAAACGGTTGATGATAAGGCGTATCGGGGACTTGCCCATGGATTCCAGCATGCCGATGATGCGGTCAGCGTCCCTCACGGCGGGAATCTCCGGAGTGGTGATGACTAGGGCCTCGTCCGCGCCTTCCGCGGCGTTCTTGAACCCTCCCTCGATGCCTGCGGGGCAGTCCAAGAGGACGAAGTCGTAGTCGGGGCGGAGCTGCTCGCAGAGTTCCTTCATCTGATTGGGGGAGACCGCGTCCTTTGTGCGCGTTTGGGCCGTCGGAAGGAGGTAAAGGCTATCCACCCGCTTGTCGCGAACCAACGCCTGACTCAGCTTGCAATTTCCCTCGATGACGTCGATGAAATTGTAAACAATCCTGCTTTCCAAGCCCATTATCACATCGAGGTTGCGCAGGCCTATATCGGTATCGACCGCCACCACTTTTTTGCCTTTCCTTGCCAGGGCTACGGCGATGTTGGCGGTAGACGTTGTCTTCCCGACGCCGCCCTTGCCGGAGGTGATGACTATTACCCGTGCACCCAAAGAAAGCCCTCCCATCCAAAATCCATCAAGTCAAACTCACCCAAATCCGATTCAATTATAGCGTTTTTTCAGAGCATCTCACTCTTGGGTTCCGCCTTCCAATTTCTGAAAAACAGGTTGTCATCTTCCAGGGTAATAATAACAGGTTTTTTCCACCACCTCATGCTGGTGTCGAACTGATTGCACAGTTTGTCACCAACGCGGAGCTGCTGGGGTTCGAAAGACGCCGCCATCACGTAAATTCCCTCCGTCCCGCCGCGTCCGGCGTGAACCAGGCCCTTCAGTTTGCCCAGCACGGAGACGCTGCCTCCCGCAAAAATCTCCGCCCCGTTGTTCAAGTGCCCCACGAGCACCACGTCCCCTGAGTATTCCTTGCGCTGCCCCGAACGGAGGGAATTGTTCACGATGAGGGGGCCGGCGTCCGCAAGGTTTTCGTGAGCGTGAGCGTGCCCTGGCTCCCCGATCTTGAAACCCGCCTGGGCCAGCCGCGCCCGGGACTCCGCGTCCGACGTGATCCATGCCAGCACGTCGAGACCCCTGGGCCAGATCACGCCGGACAATATCCTCCCCGCCAGCTCACCCGAACAAGGACGCGAGCGGAAATCAAGCACCAGCCCTCTCCCCACGGGCAGGGCGTAAGCCTGTTCAGGGACTGCCTTGAACTCCTCGATAAGAACGTCGTCGTCAAGGTCCTCCGAGAAAATCACCCTGAGGCCGAAGTTTGTCCCTTTGAGCTGTACCGAGGCCCTCCCAGAACTTTCTTGCTGCATGGTTCCCAAATCCTTCCCTTTTCGCGCGTAACGAGCGCTTCGTGTCAATCGTTCATCGATGCGTGAGCTGCAACGGTGGGGTGACGCAGGATATGGGCCAGCACCTGTCCAACGATGGGAGCGGCCGCACTGCTGCCGTGCTCCCCCTCCTCCACCACGGCGACGGCCACGTACTGGGGGGTTTCGGCGGGCGCGTACCCCGCGAAGAGGGCGTGATCCTTGCCCTGGGAGTTTTGGGCCGTTCCCGTTTTGCCCGCGACCGTCACTCCGTACAACCCAGCCCTGTAGCCCGTCCCCCGGCTGACCACGTCTTTCAGGCCCTTTTGCACCACCCTCAGCTTCTTGAGGTTCACCTCGATGCCGCTTGGCTTCTGGAAGCTCCTGGAATAGAGGTGGGGTTTCACCAGGTACCCGTCGTTGGCGATGGCCGCGTAGACGCGCGCGATCTGAAGCGGCGTAAGCAGCAAAAAGCCCTGTCCTATCGAGTAGTTGACCGTGTCCCCCTGACGCCAGTCATCGTTGTGACGCGTCTTTTTCCACTCCGGGCCCGCGACGTTCCCTGCCAGTTCGCCGGGTAGGTCTATTCCCGTTGGAGCGCCAAGCCCGAACTTTTTGACCCACTTCAGCAAACGATCGATTTCGAGCCTCATGCCCACCTGATAAAAATAAACGTCGCAGGAATTTTGAAGCGCCCCGGTCAGGTTCTGACTGCCGTGCCCGCCTTTGCGCCAGCAGCGGAAGGTTCGCGAGGGAAGTTCCAGCGCCCCATGACAGGTAAAGGTGGTGCTGGGCGTTATCACGCCCTCTTCCAGCGCGGCTAGGGCCACCAGTGCTTTAAAGGTAGAGGCTGGAGGGTAGATGCCCGCTATAGCTCGGTCGAGCATCGACTTGCCCATATCCTCCATCATCTCGCGCCACTCCTTCACGGAGATGCCCCAGGCCAAGGGGTTGTTGTCGTAGGTGGGAGACGAGGCGGAGACGAGGACGGCTCCCGTCCTCACGTCCATGGCCACCACGGCCCCTTTATAGCTGCTCAGAAGGTCCATGGCCAGCTTCTGAGCCCCCAGGTCCAGGGTCAGGCGGATGTCCCGGCCTTTCACCGGGGCGCGCAGGTCGATGGCCCGCACCTTGCGTCCCCTGGCGTTGATCTCGATGGATTCCTCCCCCGCTGCGCCGCGCAGGTCTTCCTCGTAAAACCGCTCGACGCCGCTCTTGCCCACCAGGTCGCCGCCCACGTAGTCGCCGGGGTTGCTTTCCAGTAGCTCGCCTTCGGATATCTCCCCCACGTACCCCGTGATATTCGCCGCCAAAACCCCGGCGGGGTACGTCCTGCGCCACACGGGCATGGGAAAAAGCTGGGGCGGGAACTCAGGGTCCGCCACCAAGTCCGCCATCTGAATCAGGGTCAGGTTGGGGATCACCTGGATCATGCGGTAAGGGGCGCTTCTTTGCTTCTTGACCGCCTCTTCCAAGTCCTCAGCCTGCATGGGTATCCCGTGGGCCGACAAAAGCTCGCTGAGACGCCAGAACATCCCCGGCTTGTCCAGGTCCAGGGGGTAGCCCATGATGCTGAACGTGGCCTCGTTGACGGCCAACGGCACTCCGTTGCGATCGTAAATTTCCCCCCTGGCCGGGGAAAAGCGCACCATCCTCAGACGGTTGCTGGTTGCCAGGCGGACGTACTTATCCCCCTGAGTCACCTGGAAAAAGTAGAGTCCAGCCAACAAAAACCCCATGGTGGTCAGGATTCCGCAGAGAAGTATCTTCAGCCTGCTGTCCAGAACATCGCGCATCTCAAGCATTTTTATCCTTCTTTCGCTGACAGTAATAAAAAGCGCTCAAAAGCGAAATAGGCACAGCGTAGCCCTGCTGCATCAAAAAAAGCGACTCGCCGCCCTCCCCTCGGTACAGAACGAGAACGGCCAAAACGGCCGGAAAAAGCTGCACCGCCCAAAACAACAGAAACACCACCAGGGGCGTCCTGCCCTGGGCGGGAAGGAGGTTCCACGCCCACAGCACCGTCATTACCACAACCACGTACACCAGAGCGTAAAAACCCGGAAAACCCACCCACCGCAAGTCCCACAAAAGTCCTCCAAGAAACGCCGTCCAGATGGAGGGAATCCCGACCTCCCGCTCCCTTTCCAGAAGGTGGTAAGCGAGGCTCAAAAGAAAAATCTCCGGCACCCGCACAGCCCCGTCGGTCAAAACGGTTAGGAGGTCCTGCACGAGCCAGAAGACGGCGTGAATCATCGGTTCCTCGGGTGCTTCAGGATGGAGACCGTGTACAGCGTGGAGATGGACGCGCCGGGCGACACCCTGTAGGTCATGTAGCCGGTGCCCGAAGAGCTGCCCCCGTCCGCTATGACGCCTATGGGGATGCCGGGGGGCAGGAGTTCGCTCACCAACGCGGTGCTGACGTTCATTCCAGCCTCCACGCCATGACCTTCTGGAATGTAGCTCAGGAGAACCGCGCCGCTGCCGTCCCCCACCACAATGCCCAGCTCCCGCGTCTCCTCGACGACCACGGGGATCATCAGCGCAGGGGACGTCAGAAGCTCCACCCAGGAAGAAAAAGCGCCAACGACGCTCACTCGCCCCGCCAGGAATCCATTCTGGAAGACGGGCAGTCCCACGGTGATACCCTCGTTGGTTCCCTTGTCGATCCGGCACTCGTTCCACCAGGAGAGGGGATCGCGCAGGGTCACGCGGGCTTCCTCCGTGCGCGCGGCCAACTCGGCCCGTATTTGCTCCGCCACAATGACGGAGCTGACGATCCGGAGCCTGGCGTTTTCCCTCTCCAGCTCGCTCAGCCGCTGCTTCAGGTCGGTTCTGTCCCGTGTCCAGGTATAGATGTCCCTCAGGGTCTCCCGAACGAACACGGCGGGGTACTCCGGTACCGCGAGGACGTTTGCCACGAAGTCCGCGACGTCCTTCACGGCACCGAAGTTCAGAGACGCCCCGAGAAGGAAAAATCCCAGGGCTAAAGCCGCCAGGCCGTGAACCCATGCAAGGGTCAGCCGCCTGTCCATCATACGCCGCTGTTTCTGCGGAGCGGCATCAGCGGGCTCCCTGTTCCACGGACCTGAGTTCGCGTTTCATCGCCCCCAGGTCGTCCAGGATCTTGCCCACTCCCAGGGCCACTGAAAGCAAGGGGTCTTCCGCGACCATGACCGGTGTGTTGATGGCCCGCGAAAGGCGTTCCGCGAAACCCTTCATCAGGGCCACGCCGCCGGAGAGCACCACCCCTTGATCCACGATGTCCCTGGCCAGCTCCGGGGGCGTCTTTTCGAGCGCCATTTTCACCATGTCCTCGATGTGCAGAAAAATCGGGTCCAAGGCTTCACGCACCTCCGTGGAGGAGACCCGGTCGATCTTGGGGAGACCGTCGGTCAGGTCGCGTCCCTTCACCGCCATTTCCAGCTCGGGGGAAAGGGGCAGAGCGGAGCCGATGGTGTTCTTGATCTCCTCCGCCGTGGTCTCGCCGATAAGGAGAGCGTAGCGCGCGCGCAGCATGGAGATGATGGCGTTATCCATGTCCTTGCCCGCCGTGCGAAGGGAACTCGTCACCACTATCCCCCATAAGGAGATAACGGAGACCTCGCTGGTGCCGCCGCCGATGTCGATGATCATGCATCCCCTGGGCTCGCCAATGGGCAAACCTACCCCCAAGGCGGCGGATATGGGTTCTTCCACCACGTAGGCCTCGCTGGCCCCGCCCCCCAGCGTCGCGTCCACGACGGCCTTGCGTTCCACCTCCGTGACCTCCGCGGGCACCGAAATCACCACCCGCGGGTGCGACAAAAAGGATTTGCCCTCGCTGGCTTTGCGAAGACAATAGCGTATCAGCTCCTCGGTCATGTCGAAGTTAGCGATGACGCCGTCCTGAAGGGGCCATATCGCCTGAACTCCTACCGGTACCTTGCCCGCCATGGACTTCGCCTCACGCCCCACCGCGATGACCTCGGTACCGCCCCCCCGCGGCAGCTTACGCACGGCCACGGTGGAAGGCTCGTTGAGGACGATGCCCTTACCCTTAACGTAAACGACGATGTTTGCCGTTCCCAAATCTATGCCCACGTCAAGCCCCAAAAGCCCGGAAAGGTACTTGAACATTCCTTTTCATCACCCGCGTTCCGAAATGTGTAGGGGAAACAACCCCTTCCTCTTCGTCCCCTAAGTAAGGTCTTGGGGCCAAAAGGGGTTGAGCATCCTCTCCGCCTCTATGGTTGTGTCCGGGCCGTGGCCGGGCAGCACCACCAGCCTGCCCGGCAGTTTCGCCAGCTTCCGCAGCGACTCCATGAGTTGGGGCGTGTTTCCGCCGGGCAGGTCCGTCCTTCCCACGCTTTGGGTAAACAGGGTGTCGCCCGAAGCCAAGACGCTCTCCTCACCCAGGCTTATAAGATAGCACACGCTTCCCGGCGTGTGACCTGGCGTCGCCAATACCTTTACGGAAAACCCCCCGATGGAGAGGACGCCGCCCTCCGCCACCGTCTTGAAGGCCTTGATCCCCCGGCACTCCACCCCTAGGTACCGCTGCATCTCCTTGGAAGGATGTTCCAGATTAGACGCGTCCTCAGGGGCGATGTACACCTCGTCCCCTACAAGGGGAACAAAACTCTCGACCCCCGATATGTGATCGAGATGCCCATGGGTCAGCAAAACCGCCTTCAGCGTCAGCTCCTGGCACTTTAGGTGTTCAAGAACCTCCCCCATGTCCCCGCCCGGATCGACGAAAAAAGACACTCCCTCCGGGTCGGAAAAAAGGTACCCGTTGGTCCAAAGTCCGCCCAACGGGAAGCGTCTGCACCTCATACCGCTTGTGTTTTGTTTCACGTTTACCCCACTCTTTCCTGCCCCGTGTTCTGTTGGCGCGTGTCCAAAATCAGGGTGACGGGCCCGTCATTGACGATCTCCACCAGCATGCGGGCCTGGAAAACCCCGCACGCTGTCTCGGCGCCATGATATTTTACCCGCTCCACGAAGTACTCGTAGAGTCGTTTTCCCTCCTCTGCGGGGGCTGCTCCAGTAAAAGAAGGCCGCCGCCCCTTCCGGCAGTCGCCGTAGAGCGTGAACTGAGAGACGACCAGCACCCCGCCGCCCGTGTCCAAAAGGGAGCGGTTCATCTTGCCGTCGCCGTCCTCGAACACCCGCAGGTTCACGATTTTATCGGCCAGCCACTCGGCGTCACCGGCTTCGTCTCCGGCCCCAACACCTAAAAGTATACATAACCCCCCATCAATTTTACCGGAAATCTTCCCATTCACCGAGACGGCCGCCCTGGCCGCCCTCTGCACCACCGCGCGCATTTTCAGCCCTCCCCCGTCTCACCCGCGGCTCACTTCCATCATTCCGCGGACGGCGTTCAGCTTGCCCGTGATTTCATAAAGGTGCTCTAAATTCTTTACCCGGAGTTCCATCTTGATGCGGATGATGCTGTTGTCCACCGTCACGACTTTCATGCCTTCGATGCTCCCTCCAGCCTGTCCGATGACCTGGGCCACGTCGCGGACCAAATCACCCCTGTCCCCGGCCTCCGCTTTGATCCGGGTCGTGTAGTACCGTCCCGGCGCCGGGAAGGTCCCCCAGGAGACCTGAACCAGGCGGTTTTCGTGGGAGGTCTGGGCGTTGGGGCAGTCCTTTCTGTGGACGGTAATCCCCCGGATACGGGTAGTGCACCCCACGATCTCGTCCCCCGGAACGGGTTTGCAGCAATTGGCCCGCACCACCTGGATGCCTTCGCACCCGTCCACGATGATGTCGAAGCCGGACTTCTTGGCCTGGCGGATCGACGGGTCGTCGGGGTTGCGCTGCTGGATGTAGGCCAGGGCCAGCTTTGCCCCCACGGTACCGGCTCCCTCGGCTCCAGAGCCAACGGCGACCAGGAGGTCTTCTTTCCTTCCCAGACCCATATCCTTGGCTACCTTGTTCAGAACCGGCGAGAACTCCTCCGCGCTGTCGGCAGCGATCCCCCGCCTTTTCAGCTCCTTTTCGAGGACCTCCCAGCCCCGCGCCAGTTTTTCTTCCCGGTTGGTTTTCTCGGCCTGGCGGAAGTAGCTGCGTATCTTGGTCCGGGTCTTGACGCTCTTGACGATGTGCATCCAGTCACGGGTGGGCTCGCCTTTAGGAGTGGTGAGGATCTCAACGATATCCCCGTTCCGCACTTCCGTGCTCAGGGGCACGATACGGCCGTTGACCTTCGCCCCGACGCAGTGGTTCCCCACCGCGGTGTGTACGGCGTAGGCGAAGTCAATGGTCGTGGCCCCCCTAGGCAGCCTCACGATCTTGTCCTGGGGCGTAAAAACGTAGACCTCGGAAGCCAGGACGTCGCTTTTCAACAACTCCAGAAATTCTTCCGGGTCATGACCTTCCTGGCCGCCTTCCAGCGCCTGGCGTACCCATACCAGCGTGGCGTCCAGGCTGTCGGAGGAACTTCCCTTGGACTTGTAGAGCCAGTGGGCGGCGATGCCGTACTCCGCCAGGCGGTTCATCTCCTTGGTGCGTATTTGCACCTCCATAGGCGCGCCAAAAGCCATGACGGTGGTGTGCAGCGACTGGTATTTGTTGCTCTTGGGGGTGGCGATGTAGTCATCGAACTGCCCTGGAATCGGCACCCAAATGGAGTGCACGATGCCCAGCACCGCGTAGCAAGTGGAGACGTCGTCCACCAGCACCCGTATCGCCAGGATGTCGTAGAGTTCGTCAAAGGAGATTTTTTTTCTCTCCATTTTTTCGTAAATGCTGTAGAAGTGTTTTGTACGGCCTTTGATTTTGCAGGGGATGCTGTCCTGGGCAAGGCGGGTTTCCAGCTTCGTTATTCCCTTGCGGATAACCTCCTCTCGTTCGGGCAGCTTTCTTCGGACCTTACGGCGAATGTCGTTGTAGATTTCGGGTTGGAGATATTTAAAGGCCAAGTCCTCGAGGTCTTTCTTGATGTGGTAAATGCCCAGGCGGTGAGCGAGGGGTGCGAAGATCTCCAAAGTTTCCCTGGCGATGCGTTCTTGCTTGTCGCGCCGCAAAATGGCCAGGGTTCTCATGTTATGCAGCCGGTCCGCCAGCTTGATTAGAACTACTCGGACGTCGCGCGCCGTACTGACGAACATCTTCCGCAAGTTTTCAGCCTGATAGCCCTCCACGGACATGAAGGGGAACTTTCCCAGCTTTGTAACCCCGTCCACCAGGGTTACAACTTCGTCCCCAAAGACGGCGGTGAGTTCAGGGGCGGTGGTCTCCGTGTCCTCCAGCACGTCGTGGAGCAGGGTGGCGCAGAGGGTTGCCAGGTCGAGCTGCATCTCCGCCAAGATGGCCGCCACGTGAATGGGGTGCATGATGTAGGGCTCGCCGCTGGCGCGTTTCTGCCCGCCGTGGGCGCCGCTCGCGTAGATCAGCGCCTTGCCTAGGCGGTTCAACTGAGACGGCGAGAGGTAGACGGTCTTTGCCCAGAGGTCTTGCCAGGCGTTTTTCACGGAACTTGTCCGACAGGCGTCCGGCAGTCGATCAAAGAAGGAATCCCTGAGTCGGTGCATCTCCGCCGCCTCGTTGTTGGACGAGAGGGTAGGAACGCTGCTCAGGATGGACCTCATCTCCGCGCTGCTCGCCGCTAGGTCGACGGCCGCGTTCTTGTCAAGGTCCGCGTTCACTTTGCGCCTCTTTCCGCGACGGCGCAGTCCAGCATGAACTGGACGCGCTCCTCGTCGCGCCAGTAGTCCAAGCGCGGGTGATAGAGCCACCCCGTTATGCCGGAGACGTTCTCCAGGTCGGAAGCGGCGTTGAAGGCCAGGAGCTTCATCTCGTCCACCACCACAGCGCAGTGCTTGCCATCCTTGCCCAAGGGAACCACCTTGTCCGCGGCTCCTCTTTCCCTGTAGAAATAGGGGCAGGGGTTGTCGTTTCCGAAAGGCCCCAGGTCGCCGACGGCCTTCCAGTCTTTCAGGGTAATCCGAGCGGGGGACAGGGCCAGCGCCTTGACCACGTCCTCTTCGACCTGAACCTGGGACAGCAGCTCTTCAAGGTTTTCCTCCACCTCCGCCCAGCGAGCCGACAGCACGGAGAACCCTGCGGCGTGACGGTGCCCCCCCCAGGCGTCCAGCTGCCCTGCGATGGAACTCAGAATTCCTACGGCGTTCGCCCCCTCGGGAACCCGCAAGGTGCCGCGTATTTTCCCCCCTACAGGCGCAGCCAACACCACCGGACTCTTCCGCAGGCTGCAAATGCGGCTGGCGACGCCGCTCAAGACCCCAACCGGCCACGCGGCACCGAACATCACGTGGCGCCGCTTCCCCGAAAAGTCATCGATTTCGCTGACGATGCGCTCCGAGAGCGTCTGACGCTTTTTGTTGGCCCGTATCAGGTCGTCGACATGGGAATGAAACTCCCCCACCCCCAACAGCGCCTTGACGGAGGGGTCCGCGTAACCTACCCGCCCCGGCGCGTTCAGGCAGGGAATGATCCGCATGGAAAGCTGTTCCTCCGAAAGGGTGTGCTGAGTCACCCCCAGTTTTTCGAAGAGGGCGGACAGGCCCCTTCTGGGGTTATGCCGCATGAGCGCCAGACCCTTCTGGACAATGGCGCGGTTCAGGACGTGAAGGGGCATACAGTCGGCGACCGTTGCCAGGGCCGCCAAGTCCAGGGCATAACTCAGCCAGGACCGGGAAACGATCTTCCCTTTCCAGGCCCAGCACCAGAGCACTGCCGTCGCACAGAGTTTCCGGGCCGTCTCGTCGCCGTCCACACAGGGGTTGACCGTGAAGGGGAAAGAGGGTGAGGGGACGCTCACGGAATGGTGGTCGAACACGAAAACGTCCAGCGCCCTCCGCTGGCAGGCGTAAAGCATTTCCTCGTCATTGGTGCCGCAGTCCACCACCACCAGCGTGTTGCAGCCGCCCGCGGCCAGTTGATCCAAGATATTGGCGTGGAGTCCGTAACCCTGCATGTCGCGCCTGGGGATGTAGTAGCGGACGCCCAGGGCCTTGTGCCGGAATATCTCCATCGCCAGCACGGTGGAGGAGACGCCGTCCGTGTCGTAGTCCCCATAGACCACCACGTTGCCGAAAGAACCCCTGGAGTGCCATTTTTCCGCCGCGGCGGTACTCCCCATCCCCAGGTTCAGCTCCTCCATCAGAGCCTCGAAACGAGGCCTGAGCCACGCCTGAACCGCGTCAGCGTCCGTGCACCGGCTTTCATGGAGCATCTCCAGCACGGCGGCCGTCAGCTCCGGACAAGATAATTTCTTCGCCAGGTCCCTCGTAAGGTCCCCGATCTCGTGGATTCTCAGATTGGAAATCGAACAGGTCGGCAACAAAGCGTTATTCCCTCTTTACTTCGATTCTTTTTCTTTTAAAGTACTCCATCAACGGGGCCGCGCACATGTCTTCCATTACGCCGCCTCGCACCCCGCACCTGTGGTTAAGCCGGGTATCGCGAAGGATGTTATACAGGGTTCCCGCCGCCCCGGTCTTGGAGTTCCATGCCCCGAACACCACGTCCCGCAGCCGGGCGTTAACGCAGGCCCCCGCGCACATAGGGCAGGGCTCCAAGGTCACGAAAAGGTCACAGTCCTTCAGGTTCCAGCGCCCGACGCGCTCAGCGGCCTCCCGGATGGCCCGGATTTCCGCGTGGGCGGTGGGGTCGGTGGTTTTCAGGTTCGAGCTTCTCGCCAGCACCTCTTCGTCCCTAACCACCAGAGCCCCCACGGGAACGTCCCCCCGCGCAAGGGCTGTCTCTGCCTCGCGGAGGGCCTCAGTCATGAAGCGGGTGTCTCGTCCTCCCCCGTTCATCGTCTGACGCGGCTCGACGTCATGCGTCAATTCCTCCTATCAAGTTCGCCACCTCGCTCACCTGTTCCATCCCTCGCACGTCGAAACGAAGCAGAGGCAGGTGGACCAGCTTCCGTCCGCCGCCGCCGAAACGCTCCTCGATGTCCCGAAGGTATCCCTCCTGGGCGGTGAGGCGCGCGGCGAAGAAATCACCCGCTTCCGGGGGAATGACCCGGTTCACAACAACCCCGCCCACGACGATACCGAACTTCTCCAGCAGCGCCACCGCCCTCGACGTCTCCAGAATAGGCATACGCTCGGCGTTCAGAACGAAGAAGAAAGCGGAGCTTTCCGGATTTATCAGGTACTTTCTGCTTTTCTCAAACCGCTGCTGTCTGCGGGTGAGGGACTCGATCACCGGGTCATTTGCGGCGCGCTTCATCAGGTCTTCCTCGAACCTTCCAGCCATTTTGAAAAGTTCCAGCGATTTCCGGCGCTTGGCGATGAGGCTCTCGATCCACGCGCCCAGTATTTCCGGGAGGGACAGCAGCCGCAGCGTGTGGCCCGTGGGGGCCGTATCGAAGACGATGGCCTCGTAGGGGTCTCCTTGCTTGTCCATCAGTTCGACGAACTTATCGAAAGCGGCGGCCTCCTCGGCCCCCGGCGACGTGTAGGCAATCTCCATCTGCCGTTTGATCTCATCCACGATGGCCGCGCTGACAATAGACAGCATCTTGTCCTGTATCTCCCCGATGTAGCGCTTGGCCTCCGCCTCCGCGTCGATTTCGAGCCCCCAGAGGTTTTCGCAGATGGGTCGGACGTCGTTGCCCAGAGCGGTGTCCACGATATCGGAGAGGGAGTGGGCTGGGTCGGTGGAGACCAAAAGCGTCGCTATTCCCCGCCGAGCCAGCGCCAAAGCGTAAGCGGCAGAACACGTCGTCTTCCCCGTGCCTCCCTTGCCCCCGAAAAAGGTAAACGGCCTGATGGTCATCACCTGCTTACCTATGTAAAATCATACTGAGCCGCTTTTTCGGCGGCCACCGATTGTCGATTCATTATACGCCTTTGCCAGGGGAGCATCTCCTCCGCAAGGTAGGGCAGGAGTTCTAAGGTGTAGTAGGAGACGGGGTTGGGCAGACCGAGATAGTCCCCGAAAAGCAAAAGCATGATGTTGTCATTAGAATCCCAAGCCTCCTTGCGAATGGCCGCATACCGTTTCTCCAGGAAGGACGCCACTACGAACAGCCACAACCACTCCCCTACGGCGGCTGCCTTTCCTGAATAAAAGGCGCTCCCCAATTTTTTCAGCCTCTCCCAGAGTCTCCCGAACATCTTATGAAATCCTCCATAATATAAACGGCAATATAAACGGCGTGTCGTTTCCTCACTCTACCTTATCCTCCGCCCAAACGCAACTTGAAAGTGTGATACACATAAATTAGTTGGCCACGTACTCCGCGCCGCGTTTTTCGAGGACTTTGAGCTGGGAAAGGCGCAGCGCCACAACGTCTTCCGCGCTGGGAGGCAGCAATTCCACGGTTCCCGTGGCCTCGACCCACGCACCTTGTCCAGGTTTGGATTCCCCGTCGTAAAAAACCCGGAACCCCGCCACCCCGTCGTAGCCGCAGCAACCGGGGCCAATGCGGTACACGTAGCTTAGAATCTCACCGTTTTTCTCGCCAGGCAGCTCCCCGTAAATACCCTCCAGCCTGACGGTGCGGCCTAGGTAGTCGTTCGGGTTTAGGTACACGTCGTTGCACTGTTGAATGAACAGCTTTTCTCGTATCACGATAACCTCTGCGCCCCAGGCGATTCCGCCAAGCAACGCCGCCAAGGTCAAAAGCGCGGCGGGGAGAAATTTTTTCATCATGTTTTCCTCCTGCGAAAACTTTCAGGCTCCGTCGAGCCCTGAGAATCTTTTATCGCTTCCCTTTATCGCTTCCTTTTATCTTATCGCTTCCATAGAAGCCCTACCAGCGAGAACAGGCAGAAGGCCGCCAGGTTGACCAGCACTACGCTGGCTCCTGTGGGCGTGGACAGCGCGAAGGACAAGGTAACGCCAACAAAAAAGCACGCGACGGAAAGCACCGCCGCGCAGAGCGTCACACCGCGAAAACTGGAAAACACCCGCATGGCCGTCAGCGCGGGGAAGATGATAAGGCTCGAAATCAGCATAGCCCCCATCATGCGCATTCCGACGACGATGACCATAGCGGTCAGGAGGGCAACCAGCGTGTTGTAGCGGCCCGCCTGCACACCCGTGGCTCGCGCGAAGTCCTCGTCAAAGGTCACGGCGAAGATCCGGCTGTAAAAGAGAAGGTAGAGTGTCAGCACGGCGACGGCGACCGCGACGCTGAGCGCCACGTCGCTTTTGGTCATGGTCAGAATCGAACCGAACATGTAGTTGCACACGTCAGCGTTCATGCCGGTGGTCATGGAGAGCGCCACCACACCCACCGCTAGGGAGCTGCTGGAGATGAGGGCTATCGCCGCGTCCCCTCGGATTTTGGAACTCTCGCTGACGCGCAGCAGCAGGAACGCGGCCAGAAGCACAACGGGCAGGCTTACCTCCAGAGGAGTCAGTCTCAGGGACATGGCGAGAGCCAGGGCCCCGAACCCCACGTGGGAAAGTCCGTCCCCGATCATGGAGCAGCGCTTGAGCACCAGCGTCACGCCCAGGAGCGCCGCGCACAAGGCCACCAGGGCCCCCACCACCAGCGCTCGGATGACGAAAGCGTGGGAGAAAAGCTCCGCGAACAGCTCAATCAAAACCCGCAGCCTCCCTCCGGCGCGGTCATGCGACGATATAGAGCGGTCTCCGCGTAGTCCTCCGCCGAACCGAAGAACAGAGCCTTCTTGCGCATGTGGAGGACTTTACCGCCGGAGTGCGCGGCGCTTTTCAGGTCATGGGATATAACCACGAGGGTCATTCCCTCCTGGTTGAGCTTTTCGAGCAGCACGTCCACCTGGGAGACGGCGAGGGGATCCAGGCCCGCCGAGGGTTCGTCCAGCATCAGTAACGTGCCGGCGGCGCAGAGGGCGCGGGCCAGGAGAACACGCCGCTGCTGTCCCCCGGACAAGGCACGGTAGGGCTTACCCGCCAGAGAGGCGATCCCCAGGCGCTCCATGTTCTCATCAGCGCTGGCGCGGTCACGGCGCGTGCAGAAGGGGGAAAAACCCCTTCGGTTAAGCCGCCCGGACAGCACCACCTCTCTCACGTTCGCCGGGAAGTCCCCTCGCGCTGGGGTCTGCTGAGGCAGGTAGCCGACTTCGTTCCGACCTACGCAAAACACGGTCCCCCCCCCGGATAGGGGGAGGAGACCTAAAAGCCCTTTCATGAGTGTGCTCTTGCCCGAGCCGTTCTCACCGACGATGCGGAGGCAGTCGCCTGGGGCGAGTGCGAAACTGACGTCTTCCACCACAGTCTTGCCGTCGTAGGAAACGCTCACGTTCCGGCAGTCCAGCACCTAGTAAAGCCCCTTTCTCAAGTTTTCCAGGTTCTTCTTCATCAGATCCAGCCAGGTGACGCCTGTCTGGAATTCTTCCCTCGTCACGTTGTGGCAGGAATGCAGGATGAGAACCTCCGCCCCGGTCTCCCCGGCGATGGTACGGGCGATGTTCCCGCTGCTGAACTCCAGGGTGTAGATCACGGGGATTTTTTCGCGTTCAGCGAACCTCACCAGATAAGCCACCGTCGCGGCGCTGGCGTCCCCCTCCACGGCGCAGCCGGGAAAGGCGGCGCGGTATTCCAGGCCGAACTCGTCGGAGAAGTATCGGAAAGGATACCGATCACCGAACAGGATTGTCTTTCGTTTGGCGGAGGCCACGAGGGCTTGAAATTTCTCACTCAGGGCCTTGATCTTTTCCACGTAACTCTCCGCGCTCTCCCGATAGAAAAGGGCGTTGGCCGGGTCCGCACCGCTCAAGGTCTCCGCCGCGGCCCGCACCAGCAGCGCGGCGTTCCGGGGTGAGGTCCAAATGTGCTCGTCGTAGGCCTCTTCCTCTTCTTCCTCCTCTTCCGGCTGCATTCCCTCCACAAGCTCCTCCTTCACGGCCTTCACATGCTCGATCAGGCGCAGCACCGTCTTGCCGGGCATGGGTTTCAACAGCGTGTCCACCCAGGCCTCGCTCTCGCCGCCCACACAGATGAAGACGTCGGCGTTCTGAATTTCGATGATATCCTTGGGTGAGGGATCGAAGGTGTGAATCTCCGCCCCCGGCCGCACCAGCATGGAGATTTCCGCCCTGTCCCCGGCCACGGCGCGAGCGAAGTCATAGACCGGAAAAATAGTCGTTATGACCTTGAGTTTTTCGCTTTTTTCCGCGCCTGCCGCCGCACTGCAAGCGCAAAAAAACCACACGGCCGCCAACACGGACACGATTTTTTTCATTGCAATTCCTCCCTTTGTTTTTAATGAAAATGGCGTTCCAAGCGACAAAGGGACGCTCACTCGTTCAACTTGACCTTGGCCTCCACTAAGGTGCTCACTTCCCTGGGATCGTTGAACTTGGGCAGGTGAGCCAGGAGAGCGAGGGCAGAAAGGCCCCGCGCGGCTAGAGGGGGAACAAAATACCTCAAACCGTCGGAACGGCTTTGATTTTGCGCGCAGACGGGGCATCCCTCCCCGCAGCACTTGTGCTCCTCATTGGCCGCGAAAAACAAGTCCAGCGCCGCCGCGCCCACAACGCCCAGCGCCGCCGCCAACGCTATCAACCGGGAGACGCGCCCATTAAACTTTAATTTCATAGTCGCTTTCCTCTCAACAAATCTTGATGTTATATTATATGACAATTTGCCGATATGTGGGTTGATCCACCCTGCGGTTTTGGGGAATGTTCTAAATTTATTGTCATAATTTGCTGAGAAAGAAATCAAAACTAAAGAACACGCTCTTAGAGCGTGTCTAATATCTCTTACAGTGAGATATACTTAAAGATAAAGTTTTGATTTGAACAGACGGGAGAGGAAGTAAATGCGTAAGGCATATGACAGTGATGTAAGCAGAGAGCAGTTTAACCAAATCGCACGAGATTTGGAATTTCTGAAAAAGAAGAC
>JAITGX010000075.1 GCA_031280275.1 Synergistaceae bacterium | reverse complement strand
AGTTTCGGCGTGCGGCCGCGCGATATGATAAGCTGTCCCGCAGTTTTTTAAGTTTTGCATTAATAGCTTCTATTATGATTTTATTGAAATAATAATTGCTCCTCCTAGTTTTAAAACACGCCCTAGGGCGTGTTTTAAAATTCCTGTTTGCCTATAAAATACATTAAAAAAGTGCATAAAAACGGCTGTTTTTTGTTGGAGTAGTTAGTTTTCAAATATGCCCTAAGAGCTCCATTAATCAGTGCTTCCTTAAGTTGTATCCGATCTTTCATCCTCTTTTTCCTGCTGCGAAAGTTGGGTTATAAAGTGGAATCACTACAGAAACCAGCATTCTTATAACCTTCTTCTTATAGCGCTAACAATGGCTGAAGGAAGTATGGACAATAGAAAAACGATCCTCTTCATGATGCATATGACACCAGCTTTTAAATAAATTTCCGGGTGAACCAAATCTAAGACGTTTGACACACCAAGATTGACTTGTTCACTTAAAATATGATATCGATCAATGCATTGTTCTTTTACAAAAAACATTATATTTTGCCTATAATGGATTGGCAAATCCTTTAAATTCCAAATGATTTTACGCAAACAATCTACCGGAATAAAACCTTTTTGTTTGAAAAGTTCAACCCAGTACGACGGCCATTGCTCATTCACGTGATGAGTTCCGCCCTGAAAAGGAATCGCCGCAGAAAATAAGACAACATCGCTGAATTTAGTTATGTTATCCATATAAATATTTACTTTTGAAGACTCTATATGTTCCGCAACCTCTAAAGAAATTGTCAGATCGAACCTACGATCAATGTCGGATATAGGTTTTGATATATCCTTGGCTATAAAATTTCCTTTAGGTATTACTATTTGATCCAATTTTATGTAGTCTCCGTCTATACCTAAAATTTCTTTAACACCCATATTTTGATATGCTTTGAGCCACTCTCCAACTCCACAACCTATGTCTATTACACTTACAGGTTTCAAAAAATTTTTCACGTATTCTAAAATGATTGGCGCAGCCGCGGCCGAAAATTTGCCTTCATTTTTAAAGAAATATTTAGAATAAATTATTCTTTTTGCTAAGAATGACAAAAAAATACACCTCTTTCGACTTTAGGGTCTCCTCCCCAAAAATGTGAGTTAAGGAAACACTGATTAAGCCCTTGTGGGGCTCTGCCCCACGCTCTGCTTAGGAGCCTCAGGCCCCTAAGAACCCCATTAATCAGTGCTTCCTTAACGCTTGACAAACAACCGTCGGTATAAGTTCACGTAGCCTCTGGGTAAATAACGTAATTACAATAATTCAATATGAGACTCATGCGTTGCCCCGCTCCCACGCGCGCTGGGTCGTCCCGGACACGCGGACACACGCAACCAATGCGCCATCTTTTCCGGGACGCGGCACAACCACTGATACTTGAATTTTGCAAGGAAATCCGTTTTTGCGAGAACGTGCCTTCTTTTGCAACGCGCTCTCGCGGATTAAGAAAGGAAAGAAACGCTAAAGAAAGGGAAGCTGTTAGAAGAACACAGTGTTGCTTGCTGCTTGCTGCTTGCTGCTTGCTGCTTGCTGCTTGCTGCTTGCTGCTTGCTGCAAATTATAGCATATATTAGCAATAAAGTCAAGTGTTAAAATCATGTTTTTTCACCTCCTTCTTCTATAATTATTTTAGCTTATACGCCAATTTTTTATTTTTTATCAATTATAGCATAAAGGAAGCACTGATTTGACTATAAATACATTAAAAAAGTGCCTAAAAACGACTTTTTTTGTTGGAGTAGTTAGTTTTTAAACACGCCCTAGCTCAAAATTATATAAACCACACATAAGCGGCATGCATAATCCGAATCGACGGCGTCGATTATGGTAACGCTCAACAAAAATATGAAACCGCTTCAGACTCGCGTTCACATGTTCAATTATTATACGCTCTGAGCCAATACGACGATTGTTCGCTTTATCTTCCTTCCCCAACCGGCCCTTCTTTGACTTCTTCTTTGGGGTCTCGCTGTTTCCGTGATACTTCTTTATCCCTTGATAACCGCTGTCCGCTTGGACTTTTACACGCTTCACAACCTTTACTCCAATGGACTTTTTCCATATATTGAAATCATGACAACTTCCATAGCTTACAAAAACAGCTGTAATCTTACGCGTTTTCGCGTTGATGATTATTCGCGTTTTCAGCGTGCGGCGCTTCTTCTTTCCAGAATAATATTTGCGCTGATTGCGTTTGGGGGAGTCTGCGCGACGCCGGAAACGCAAAGCACCCCAAAGCCTTTTCGAGGATGCAGCATACTGCACCGCTTTAGCTTGACAACATTGTGTCAGTCACTCAGGTAACTCTATCAGAATTATTTAAGGAAGCGCTGATTACCCCCCTTTGCGGGGCGCCGCCCCACACCCCGCTCAGGGGTCTCGGACCCCGAGGGGCTTCAGGCTCCTAAGAACCCCGTTAATCAACGTTTCCTTAAAGCTGGCTCTGGTCAAATAAGTCCCCCGTTCCAGAGGTCTTGAAGCGTCACGAAACGGTAGCCGCGGGCGCGAAGGGTCGTCACGATCTGGGGCAGGGCCGCAACGGTTGCGGGCACGCCTGAGTGCATCAGGACCACGGCGCCGGGCCGCACCGACCTCACCACGAGGTTCGTGATCCGCGGCGCCGACTCGACGGTGTAGTCGGCAGTGTTGACGCTCCACAGCCCAAGGCGCATGTTCACGCGGCGCATAACGCGGAAAACCTTGACGTTGAACCCGCCGCCCGGCGGGCGCATGAAACGCGGCGTTCGTATCCCAAGAGTCTCCATGACCTCGTTGCACTGCTCCGTCTCCCGCGCGATTTTTTCCTCCTGCAGGGTATAGAGCTTTGGATGCGTGTAACTGTGGTTCTCGATGGCGTACCCTGCGGCGTCAATGGATTTCGTGGCGGAGGCGTAACGCTCGGCGAACTTCCCCACCAAAAAAAACGTGCCCGGCACACCCTGCTCCTTCAGAACCGCCAACAATTCAGGTATCCCCCGGTCCCTGGGGCCGTCGTCGAAGGTCAGGGCGATCTCCTTTACAAAGGGCTGCCCTGCGGCAAACCCCCACCGCGCCCTCTCGGCGGTCAGGGGTCCCCACTCCACACATAAAAAAAACGCCAGCAGCGCGACGGTCAAACCGCGCCCGGCCTTCCGCAGATGCCGGAACATCCTGACTCCCGCCCTCCTTCCTCAATCCCATTTGTTCAGCGCGTCTTTCAAAACAATGGCGCGTGGGATATAAGATACTATAATAGTTAACGGACATCTGCGCCAGGGGGAGGCAGGCTTAAAAAGAAATGCGAGACACGAGACCGGACTGGGATACCTACTTCATCGCCATAGCGATGATGGCCGCAACGCGG
Organism: Synergistaceae bacterium; assembly: GCA_031280275.1. Taxonomy (GTDB): domain Bacteria; phylum Synergistota; class Synergistia; order Synergistales; family Aminobacteriaceae; genus JAITGK01. Next base: position 12,839 of record JAITGX010000075.1, on the reverse strand, counting down.
AGCACCTGTCTCCGCCGTCAGGTGGGAGCAGTAGTTACACGGGGCCGGCAGGTGGTCAGCACGGGCTACAACGGTGCGCCGTCGGGTACGGCCCACTGCTTGGAGACTGGCTGTTTGCGGGAGGTCCTGGGCGTCCCCTCAGGGGAGCGGCAGGAGATGTGCCGAGGTTCCCACGCGGAGTCCAACGCCATCGCCCAAGCGGCGCGCATGGGCATAGCTACGGACGAGGCGGTGCTCTACTGCACTCATGAGCCCTGTTCACTCTGCACCAAGGTCATTTTGAACGCGGGCATTGTCCGGGTCGTCTATATGCGGCCCTACCCCGATGCGTTGGCCGCAAGCCTCCGGGAGGAGACGGGGGCCGTGTTCGAACCCTTCTCCCCGAAAAAGGCCGCCGCCGCCTGGGAATGGCTGAAACGCTCTTTCGAGGTTCAAGGGGTACTGTAAAAATTTGGGAGGGGAAACAAATGATACCAACAAGAGAAGAAGCTCTGACGCTGCTCAGGAAGCACAACAACGACGAAAGCCACATCCGCCACGCCCTCGCCGTCGAGGCGGCGATGCGCCATTTCGCGCGTAAGATGGGAAGCGACGAGGATCTCTGGGGTGTCGTGGGTATTCTGCACGACATCGACTGGGAAAAGACCATGAGCGACCCCCCGCGCCACTGCAGCCTGGCGCCGGAACTGCTGCGCGAGGCGGGAGTGGATGAAGAGGTTATCCACGCCGTGCAGTCCCACGGGTGGAGCCTCTGCACGGACGTGGAGCCGGGAAACGACATGGAAAAAACGCTCTTCACCATCGATGAACTAACGGGGCTGATAATCACCGCCGGTCTGGTGCGTCCGTCCAAGTCGCTTTCTGACCTGGAGGTCAAATCCGTGAAGAAAAAATGGAAAGATAAGGCCTTTGCCAAGGGCGTGAACAGGGAGGTTATCCAAAAAGGCGCGGAGATCATGGGTACGCCTTTAGATGAGGTCATTGAAAACACCATTCTAGCCCTGCGCCCGGTGGAGAAGGAAATCGGTTTGTAAAAGACGCGCCGCTCTCAGGGATGCCATGATTTTTTGGCTCTGCAAAACGTCTTAAGCAACTTTGCCGTTGCCCGCGGCTCACCTCACCGCTATTCTGTTTTCAAGCTTGGGTTAAAAATCTTTTGAAAAGTTGGAGTGAAAGGGGGAAGAGTGAGCTAAGGAAGCACTGGGGGTTCTTAAGGGCCTGAGGCCCCTTGGAATCCGAGACCCCTAAGCAGGGCGCGGGGCTCCAGCCCCACAAGGGCTTAATCAGCGTTTCCCTAAAAAATTAAAAACTCGTTAAAATCGAGAAAAATTTGTGGGGAGGTTCGTTTTTTTCGTTTATCAGGCAGAACTAACGGAGATATTAAGGAGATATTAAAATGTCGATAAAAATAGTTTTAGCGGATGACCATCCGTTGACGCGAGCGGGTATAGCGGAGTACCTGAGGCGCGAAAGCACCCTGGAACTCCTGGGGGAGGCGGAGGATGGCCTGAGGGCGTGGCAGATGATCCGCGACATGAAGCCCGACGTGGCCCTTTTGGATATTCGCATGCCCGGCCTGGACGGGGTCGCGGTGGCGCAGAAGGTCAAGGAGGCGAACCTGCCCACGGCTTCCATCATGCTCACCTCCTACGACGCCCAGCAGTACGTCATGGCCTCCCTGCGCTCAGGGGCCAGGGGTTTCGTCCTCAAAACCGTGAGCCCCAAAGAACTCTCGTCAGCCATCGCCACCGTGGCCCGAGGCGGAATATACCTGGATCCCGAAGTGGCCTCGGTCATGGGGGAGAGGGATTTCGACCCGGAGCAGCTCTCTGTCCGCGAACGCGAGGTGCTTGTCCTAGCAGCCAAGGGCCTTTCCAGCAAAGAGGTGGCGGCCAAGCTCTTTATCAGCGAGCGCACCGTTCAGACGCATCTGGCGTCCATCTACGACAAGCTGGGCTCGCGGAACAAGACGGAGGCCCTGCTTCTGTCCCTGAAATATGGGGTCTTAACCCTGGAGGAGCTGCTGGAAGATTAAACGTCCTAAGCTGGTATCCCTGAAAAAGCACCTTCTGGGACTTTTGCTGTGCGCGTTGCTGCTGCCGCCCGCCGTCGTGACCATGGTGGCGGCTCTTGCGCTTGTCAGCCAAGAGCGGGCGATGAACGCCGCCGTGGGCTCCTACGTGCAGGACCTGGCCGAAAGCGTGGCCTCCCGCCTGAGCGTTGAGGTTCGGGGCTGGCCGAGCACCCCTTGGCAGCTCACTCCTTGGGATCTCTACGTCTCTTCGGCGGTTCGCCTTAGAAACTGGAACCGGATTTTCTCCTGGAGTCCTTCTATTCCCGGCTGGGTGGCTTACGTCAGCGACGAGGGCGAGGTGTTCATGTCGTCACCGGGCGCGGAAGGCGTCGCGGATCTGTGGCAGCAAGACCTTCCCGTGGGAGTCGCAGCGCGGGTACAAGACCAGGAGGGTCGGCAGTACACCCTCGCTAAGAATCCCGTATACCCGGTGGGGCATGGTTACGTGCTCGCCGTGGTTTCCTGGGATTACCTGCTGGGGAACCTGGTGAAGATCGGGCGCTTGTGGCCCGCTATGATCGCTCTGGCCTCCCTGGGGAGCTTCTGGGCCATACGGCTCTTGTGGCGGCGGCTTATTTCCCCTCTGAAGGGCCTCGCCGCCGAGATCGACGCCCTGCGCATGGGCAAGGATATTCCCAACACCGTCAACCCTCAAGCCGTGAAAGAAATCGAGAGCGTCCACAGCGCCCTCATCCGCTTCGCCAGGGCCGCCGTGGACCGGGACAAGCTGCGGGACCGCTACGTCCGGGACATCGTTCAAGTTCAGGAGTCGGAGCGGTTGGACATGGCCCGGGAGATCCACGACGGTCCCCTGCAGGACATCACAGCTCTCTTGCAGCAGATTCACATGCTGATGGAGGGGGACGGGGACACCGCCGAGCGCGTTAAAAAAACGGAACGTCTGGCGCGGACGGCGGTGCGCGAGCTGCGCGGGCTCTGTGATGAACTGGCCCCCCCCTGGGTGGACTTGGGGCTGTCCCATGCCATGACGGAGCTGGCGGAACGCATGTCCCAGAACTACGACATTCATGTCTCAATGGACGTGGACGAGTCCTTCGAGCTGGGAGCCGAGCGAACCCTTTCCCTTTTGCGCATCGCGCAGGAAGCCGTCTCCAACGCGGTTCGCCACGGGGACGCCACGGAGGTCCGGGGTTGCATGTACGAGAAAGACGGCCGCCTATGCTTCGAGGTTAAGGATAACGGGAGGGGCTTCGACAGCGGCGTCAGCCACGAGGCCCTGCGCCTCGAGGGGCACCGGGGGCTCGCCAACATGACGGAACGCATGTCCCTCATGAACGGAACGTTGAAAGTCCGCTCCACCCTTGGCGAGGGAACGGTTATCCTGTGCTCCATGAGTCGGGACGCAATAATGTAGTATCCATTCCGAACTTGCTTGCCTTTTTTCATGCGTTTGCCCTGCAGAGACGGTGTTTTCATATACGGCTTTCATATATGGATTCTTTGTGTTATATTTTCTTGAGAGTTCTTTAAATGCAAACTTTTCCATATGAAGGCGCGGGGAGACGCAATGATGTGTAAATTTTATGTAACTTCTCATGCTGTAGAACAATTTCAGGAACGGGTTGTTTTATTGGCTCCTAAAGAAGTCAGGTGTGAGATTTTATCCCAGCTTTTGCCGTGGGAGTCCAGACTGCAGGGCTTTGTCCGCTGGAACGGTCGATTGGGACCTGTCTTCTGGGGGAAACATGAGGATAAGGAATACCTCATTCCCGTTCAAATGGATGCCGAGAAAAAAGGGAGAGGGCTTGTGGTTCCAACGGTTCTTTGTGGGGACGCCATGAAGGTGATGCATTGGGAGCGAAATCGCGCCAAGGGAAAGAAGGTATGGCTGGCAAGTTTGAAAGAGGCGGGCTACGATTGGACAAATTGATGCCCGGCTAATGGGCGGTTATCGGGTCAAGGAACTTGTCCCTTAAGGAGCTTGCCCCTTGTGGAGAGTGGAGTAGAGGCCGTTTTGGCGCAGGAGGGCTTCATGAGTTCCTTGCTGGACGATTTTTCCGTCCGCGAGGACCAAAATCCGGTCGGCGTTCCGCACAGTGGAGAGCCTGTGGGCGATGACAAAGGCGGTACGGCCCGCCATGGCGCGGCTCATAGCCTCCTGAACCTGGCGCTCCGTCTCCAAGTCCAGGGAGGAAGTGGCCTCGTCCAAGATCAAAATGCGTGGGTTGCGTGCCATTGCACGGGCAATGGCCACCCTTTGACGCTGCCCGCCCGATAGTGTCACGCCCCGTTCCCCCACTTCCGCCTCGTAAGCGCCGGGCAGACTCATGATGAAGCTGTGGATGCCCGCCGACTCCGCCGCGGCACGGATGGCGTTCATGGAGGCGCCGGGCAGCCCGTAAGCAATGTTAAAGGCCAAGGTGCCCCGCATGAGTACCGGTTCCTGCGAGACTATGCCGATTTGCCTGCGAAGCGCCGAAAGAGAGAGTTCGGCCACATTTATCCCGTCAATAAGCACGCGACCCCATGTGGGGTCGTAAAAGCGGGGGATCAGCTCGGCGAGGGTGGACTTCCCCGCCCCCGTGGGACCCACCAGGGCGATTTTCTCCCCGGCGTGGACGTCCAGATTGATTCCCCTCAAGACCTCCTGCCCCGGCGTGTACGAAAAATGGACGTTCTCGAAGGTAACGCGGCCCTGAACTCGGCCTGGGGAGCGCCCGCCTCCAATGCCTCCAACTCCCGACGTTTCGGCTGGGGCGTCCAGGGCGGAGAAAATGCGCTCGGAGGCCGCCAGGCCCGTCTGAATGGAGCCAAGGCTCCCCATCAGGGAGCGCACCGGCTGCACCATGAAGGCGATGTAGCCGATGAAGGCCACCAGCTCACCGGGCGTCATTCTGCCGTCCAGGACCTGCCGCCCGCCGAACCAAAACACCACGGCCAGAGCGGCGATGAGAAAGACCTCCACCACCCCCGCCAGCACCGCCTGAATGCGCACGGCTCGCAGCAAGGCGTCGAAGTTTTCCTGGTTTCCCCGATGGAAGCGCGCTAGCTCCAGCTCCTCAGTGGCAAAGGCGCGGACGACGCGGATGGCTGAAAAGGCCTCCTGCACGATGGCGGTCAGGTTAGCCAGACGCTCCTGTACCCGCCGCCCGGCCTGGCGGAGCCTCTCCCCTGTGTATCCCAGAAGCCAGGCCACGGCGGGCAGCGCCGCCACGATGATCAGGGTCAGCCGCCAGTTGATGTAGAGGATGAAGGTCAGCATCCCGAAAAAGGCCGCGCTGTTGGCCGCCAGGTCGGCCAGGGTGTTAGCCACGAGACTTTGCAGAGCCGCCACGTCGCCGGTGAGGCGACTCATCAGTTCCCCCACCCTGGAGGCGTGAACGGCGCGCAGGGACATGCGTTGCATATGGTCGTAAAGGGTCAGGCGGATGTCCATCACCACCCGCTGCCCCACCCAGTTCATAAGGTACTGCTGTCCAAAAACCGCTGCTCCCTTCAGGGCGAAAATCACCACGACGCCCACGCAAAGGGCGTTCAATATGGTGGTGTCCTTGGAAATCAGCACGTCGTCCACCACGCTTTTAAAGAGCCAGGGGGGAAGGACGTTGAGGACAGACACGGCGGCTATGCAAAAAAGCGCCCCCAAGAAGGGCTTCCTGTAGGGCCGCAGATAACCCGCAAGACGGAAGGAAGTTTTTTTGCTGCCGTGAACGAATTGATTGAACATCAAATTGAACATCAATGTGAGAGCTGAAAATACCTTATTTTGCCCCAAGTTCGGTCAGAAAGCGCTCGGCCTCCCTATTTTCGAACTCCTGAGCGTAACGCCGGGCCGTCCAGCCATCGTCGTCCTCGGCGTTCAGGTCCGCGCTGGCCTGTACCAACACGGCGAGGACGTCCGCTGCGCCTTTTCGAGCCGCGGCCATCAGTGGCGTCAGACCGCCTGTGTAGCGCGTTCCTACGTCGGCGCCCGCATTGATCAAGACCTTCACGGCCTCCACACTTCCTGAGTCGCAGGCCAGGAACAGAGCCGGCGGGGCGCCGTCCTCGGACAGGGCGTTGACGTCCGCCCCCGAACGCGCCAGGAGGGAGAGCAGTCCGGCGTGCCCCCGATAGGCGGCGGCCATCAAGGGGGTGATTCCCTCACGGTCGGGGATGCTGGCGTCAGCGGAGGCGGTAAGAAGGGCCTCCGCGGTTCCCTCGTCCCCGCTGTTTACGGCCCACATCAGGGCCGTCCATCCGTCCCCGTCCCTGGCGTTGATCGAGGCCCCAGCGCCCACCAGCGCCTTCACCATGCCCAAATAGCCCTCGGCGGCGGCCAGCATCAGCGGCGTCACCCCCTGCTCGCGGCGCGGGTCCACGTAGGCGCCGGCCCCGATTAGGAGCCTGGCGGAACCCTCTCGCCCCGATTGTACCGAGAGCTGAAGGGCCGTCTCGTACCCGAAGGATTGAGCGTCCAGGTCAGCGGAGGCCGCGATCAGCCGGGCCACCACCGTCTCGCCCGCTTTGGCCGCGGCCCACATTAAGGCCGTCCATCCGTCCCCGTCCCTGGCGTCGACGTCGGCGGAGGCTCGCAGAAGAATATCCACGATCTCCGGTCTGTCGGCGAGGGCAGCGGCCATCAGGGGCGTCATGCCGTTCTCCCCGTCGGGGGCGTTGACGTCGGCCCAGCCGGAAAGCGCCTCCTCCACCTCTTGGAGACTTCCCGCGGCGCAAAGTTCAATAAAGTCGGAAGCACAGGCCGCCGTGACGAAAAGCGCTGCGGCGATGAGCAGAAGGGGGAAAAATAAGGGCATACCCTTTACCTTTAAGAACGTCACGGTTCCGGTCTCCAGCGCTGCAGAATGTCGTCAATCTCGGAGTCCCAGGCCGCCTCTTCGTGGGCAGGATAGCCTGCCGTCAGAGAGTAAAGCCGCTCCCCGTGCCGGAAGGCGATGTTTTTGATCCTCAGGGCGTGGCCGGGGATGGAGTTGGTTTCCACCGTCAGGACACCGGTCTCACGTCCTCCGCGCGCCGCCGCGCGCCTCTCGCAGAGGATGGAGCCGGGAAAGTTCTCTTTCAGCGATTGGAACTGGTGGTCTTGCACCTTGCCGAGAATTTCCGCCGGCAGCGACATGGACTGTCCGTCGCTCCACGTCCACCAGTAGACGACGACTTCAAAGGCGAAGTCCAGCTTATCCTTCCGCTCCCTATAGGGACGCGCTGTCAGAGCCCAGCGTATGTGCTGGACAGCGTCGCCGTTCCGCGCCTGAGTGTGCTGCCCGTTGATGCTCTCCACGTACCAGGTGTCAGGGAGTTCCATTACGCCGGCGTCCTGAAGCTCCAAGGCTCGCCAGGTTTTCTCCGGGAGCGCGAGTTCTGAGGCCGCGGCGGGAACGGCCTTTCTGTCGGCGTTGAACGCGTTGCACAAACACAGGCTCAGACCCGTCGAAAGTGCCAGTACCAGGGTTTGCGCTGTCAAGCGGCGAATGAAGGGGGCGCTTTTCCGGGGGCCTGGTTTGAATGACAGTCTGAGTATGGCGCAGTGGGCGTAGAACAAGATAAAGAGTCCCCAACCTACCAGATAAAAGGCCGGGACGTACCCAAACCGTCTTCCTGGAAAGAGGGAAGGGGACAGGAGCGCCGACGAGAAAAAGTCGGCGGACAGGAGAGTGAGGGGAAAGAAGGCGAGGGCGCTCCAAAGGTTGGGGATGGGGCGTCTTAAAAAGGCGAAGCGCAGCGCCAAGGGGAAGAAATAGCTCAAAAAGAGCACGATGACGTCCAGAAGCCGCGAAACCCGTCCCGGCGCCATGTCGGAAAAGATCGTGGGTGCCAGAAACTGGATAACCCAGACCGCCACGGGACAGACAAAAGACAGGACAACAAGTTCAGCCAGCGGGGACGCCGGTGTGCGCCAGCCCTCCCCGTCCCCTTCGTCGCGTTCCCAGCGAGCCCGGCGGGCCGCCGCGAGTTGGTAGGCCTCGTCCAAGGCGTCGCTTCGGGCGCGCGCATACTGCCAGTCCACGGAGCCCTCCGTGAAGCGCACCGGGTCGTAAAGGCTCTTCCTGGCCCAGTAAGCTTCCTCGATCTCCGCCAGGCCAGCGCCTTCGTCTACCCCTAACACGGTATAGGTTTTCTCCAAAAAGACCCCCCCTCCCTATTATATAAACGTTCTTGTCTTTGGGGCACACACCCCCACTTTATTATCGTGTTTTCTTCGCGGTATTTCAACTCATGTCATTGATGAACAATCAACTGACAGTGTACTCCTATTTTAAAAAGAAATATCACCGCCGTAAAGCGCTCAAGGCTGCCAGTAGTTTCAAAGTGGACAAAAAGTAGTAAACTCTGCGTGTGAATTGGATCAATAAATCCGGCAAAACGCGAGGAGGAAAAAACATGAAAAAAATCGAAGGGGTGTTTGCGCCCATAGCGACACCGTTTAAGGCGAACGGGGACGTGGACTTCGGGAAGTTCGCGGAAAACTTGGCTAAGTTCGACAAGACGGGGCTCGCGGGGATCACCGCCCTGGGCAGCAATGGGGAGTTTACAATGCTCTCGTGGGAGGAGAAGCTGGCCGTGGTGGCGGCGGTGCGTAAGGGACTCTCCGCGGGGAAGATGGTGCTGGCCGGGACGGGCTGTGAGTCCCTGAAGGAGACAATTGAGCTGACCAAAGCCGCGGCGGACGAGGGCGCGGACGCGGCGTTAGTGATCAACCCCTGTTACTACAAGCGGGACCTCACCGAGCCGACCCTCGAAAAATTTTACACCGCCGTGGCGGACGCCTCACCCATTCCCGTGATGGTCTACAACATGCCCGGCAACAGCGGGATTAACCTGTCGTCAGCCCTTGTGGTGCGGCTCTCCGCTCATAAGAATATCGTAGGTGTGAAGGACTCAGGCGGAAACATCGTGCAGATCACGGAGATTATCGCGGGCGCGCCCGAGGACTTTTCCGTGTTCGCGGGGTCGGGCAGCTACCTTTTCGCCGTCACCGTCTTGGGCGGCAAGGGCGGAACCCTGGCCGTGGCCAACGTGGCGCCGGACCTCTGCGCGGAGATGTACGCCTTATGCCTGAAAAAGGAGTACGAGAGGGCGCGGAAAATCCAACTGGACCTGATGCAGCTCAACGCCTGCGTAACCAGCCGCTACGGGATAGGCGGGATGAAGGCCGCCATGGACTTGGTGGGTTTCTGCGGCGGGCTTCCCAGGCTGCCCCTTCAAACCGCGGCTGACGGGGCGGCGGCGGAGATCCGCGCTTTGACGGAAAAGCTGGGGCTCTTGGGCAAGTACAGGTAAAGCCATGAAACGCCTTCGCGTGGGCATCGTTGGCTACGGAAACCTGGGGAGGGCGGCGGCGCGCCTCCTGCGCGAAAAACGGGACGTCTGGCGGACCGGTGAGGGCCTGGACCTGGATCTGGTCTGCGTCCTGGGGCGGAGGGGCGGGCTTTTCGACCCCATGGGCCTGGGCGCGGCCCTAGCCCGCCACGGGGATGGAGAGGATAAAAAGACTCTGGATGGCGTACCCGGCTTCGACCCCTCGCTGAGGTTCGGCAGGGTTGTGGAAGAGCGCCTCATCGACCTACTCCTGGAGTTCACGCCCACCGACAAGGAGACGGGAGAACCAGGCACAACTCACCTTCGCGAGGCGCTGAAACGCGGGATTCACGTGGCGACGGGCAACAAAGGGCCCATTCTAGCCGCCTGGGAGGAGCTTTCCCATTTGGCGCGGGAGGGAGGGCTTCTTTTGGGTATTGGTTGTACCACGGGCGGGGCCCTGCCCTCCGTCATCGCTGGGTGCGAGGGAATGGCGGGCGCCGACGTTTCCCTGATAGAGGGCGTCCTGAACGGAACGACGAACTTTATCTTGAGTCGTATGGAAGGCGGCCTCGCCTACGAGGACGCGCTGAGGGAGGCTCAGGCCGCGGGCATCGCGGAGGCCAATTCGGACATGGACGTAAGGGGCTGGGACACGGCGGTGAAGCTTTTGATCTTGGCGAAGGTCGTGATGAAGGGCGGATTGAGCCTGAACGACGTGGCCGTGACGGGCATAACGCGCCTGACCCCAAAGGACGTGGAAAGGGAACAGAAGGCGGGGCGGCGGATCAAGCTGATTGGCCGGGCCTGGCGGGAGGGCGGGGAGGTCCGTGCCTCGGTAGCCCCGGAAAGCATAAGCGCGGTGCATCCGTTCTACTCGGTCTCGGCGAAGAACAAGTGCGTGCGCTACGTCGCGGACACCCTGGGAGACCTTTTCGTTGCGGGTGGGGCCTCCGGACCAACTCCGGCCGCGGCCTCCGCCCTCCGCGACGTTATCTGTGCCTGGCGGATGGGAATGTTAGGATCGTGAATCTTGGGATTGTGAATTGAGGTGCGTGAATCTGTGAGGAGTTTTTGGACGCCGTTTCAAACGGTCAATCAGGCTGCGGCTAGCGTGGGTAAAGTCCCTGAGCGGACTGATATCGAGGAGAAATACAAGTGGAACCTGGAGGACATCTACCCCTCCCCGGAGGCGTGGGAAAAATCTTTTGCCGATCTAACGCCCAGGGTGAACGCCCTGGAGTCCCGCGCGGGGAAGGCAACGGCCTCCGCGGGGGCACTGTTGGCGTTTTTGCGGGAGGAGGAGGCCGTCTCCAAAGAACTGGGGCGGCTCTGCGTCTACGCCCACATGAAGAGCCATGAAGACCTGCGCGTCACGCGCCACCAGGAATTGGCGGACAGGGCCGAGAACCTCTCCATGCGGCACTCCGCCGCGGTTTCGTTTTTCCAGCCCGAAATTCTTGCGCTTCCGGAAGGGCAAATAGAGAAATATGTGGCCGAAAACGAGGAGTTAGCGCTTTACTGTTTCTACTTTTTGGAGATACTGAGGGAGAAAGAGCACGTACTGTCCCGGCGAGAGGAGGAACTGTTAGCCCAAACCCAGGAGATCGGGAGCGTGGCACAGAACGCTTTCACTATGCTCACTGACGCCGACATGAAGTTCCCCACAATCCAAGACGAAAACGGACAAGACGTGGAGTTGACCGAGGAGCGTTATTACAAACTCAGCCGCAGCAAGGACAGAAGCGTGAGAAAGGCGGCGTTCGAGGGCATTCACAATACCTACGCTGTATATAAAAACGCGATAGGGGCGCTCTACGCGGGGTCGGTGAAGAAAGACCTCTTTTACGCCAAGGCGCGGCACTACTCCAGCAGCCTGGAAAGCGCGCTTTTCTCGGATAACGTGCCGGAGGCTGTTTACGACAACGTGGTGAACACGGCCAACGCCCACGCACCCCTGCTGCACGACTACATGACCCTCCGCGCGCGCGTCCTCGGCCTGGAGGCGCTGCGTTTTTACGACCTGAACGTTCCCCTGTCTGAGGAACCCCTGACCTGCATTCCTTACGAGGAGGCGCTGGAGATGGCTGCTGCGGCGCTTTCCCCCTTGGGTGAGGACTACGGGGCCGTCCTCCGGCGTGGGTTCACGGAGCGGTGGATCGACGTGTACGAGAATCAGGGCAAGCGGAAGGGCGCGTACTCTTGGGGCAGCTACGGCACACGGCCTTACGTTCTGCTGAACTACAACGGGACACTGCGTGATGTGTTCACAATAGTCCACGAAATGGGGCACTCCCTGCACTCGTGGTACTCCCACGGGACACAGCCGCAGGTCTACGCTGACTACACGATTTTACTGGCCGAGGTGGCCTCCACCACCAACGAGGCGCTGCTGCTGGAACACCTGCTGCGCGAGTGCGAATCCAAACCGGAGGCCCAGCGGCTGGCCGAGAGGAAGTGGCTTCTGACCCACTACCTGGACATGATGCGAACGACGTTTTTCCGACAAGCGATGTTCGCGGAGTTCGAGCGGGAGACGCACCGCCGCGCCGAAGCGGGCGAACCCCTGGCCCCCGAGCGGCTCCAGGAGCTGTGGGGGGAACTCTGCGCTAAGTACCACGGCCCCGCCGTGATCCTGAACGACCCCATCCGCATGGAATGGGCGAGAATCCCCCATTTCTACTCCGCCTTCTACGTCTACAAGTACGTGACGGGTTTTACCGCTGCGGGCGCGTTCGCGCGAGCTATTTTGTGCGGAGAGGACGGCGCCCGCCAGCGCTACCTGGATTTCCTGAAAAGCGGCGCGAGCGGCTTCTCGCTGGATATCCTGAAAAAAGCCGGGGTGGATTTGAAAAGCCCGGAGCCTTTTGAGCACACGATGGCCACGTTTAGAGAAAAACTGGCCGAGGCGAAGGAGCTGTTAACCCTCCGTAAAAATCTTGCGTTTACTTGAAAGAACTGATAAAAATGACTATAGCGATAAAAACAAGTAAAATACACTATTTGTGTTACTAAAAAATGTATGAATTCCGAGCTAGATAATCAAGGTTCACCTGAAAAAGCTTAAATGCAAAAATAATTATTTAATACGGAGTTGACATATTCCCTTCGTTAAAGCGAGGGGAGTATGTCAAAGGGACTTGACTTCTTCGATAGAAAGGCCTGTCAGCTTAGATACTAAGTCGGATGATATGCCATCTGCCAGCATTGAACGGGCGACTTTTTTCGTGCCTAGCTCTATGCCTTGTCCTATACCTTGCTCCATGCCTTGTGCCATACCTTGTTCCATGCCTTTTTTCATACCGCGTTTTTCTGCAGTGTTTATCGCGTTGATATAGTCTCGGCGGCCTTTCTCGCGCAGTTCATACAAGCGGCGCTCCTCTTCGTTCTTCGTGAAAATATCCTCTATTGTCATTGCTCGTTTGATCATAGGTTTGCTCTCTGCTATTTTTTCCATTTCCTCTCCTCCAAGGTTGTTCAGATAAAGACCCCAGCACTCATCACCCTT
>JAITGX010000110.1 GCA_031280275.1 Synergistaceae bacterium | reverse complement strand
AAATTCCTCCGGTCTAAGTGAGAAAGCTGCACGAGAGAGCGAGCCGGCGTATGATACAAAATGTACACGTTTTGAATGATTGAAACCTCCGGTTTTGGTGCAGCTGACCTTAATTAAACCAGAGGATATCAGTCTTTGAAACGTGTTTTTTGTTTTTCAAGGTACTATTTATAATTTCACTTGCTACTGTAATGAAATTGTGTCAGTCACTCAGGTCAGTCACTCAGTGCTGAAGTTGATCTATAATACCTGATATTGCTTAAATTATAATTATATGATAATATAATAAATCATCAAATGGGACATGAGTTTAGTTTGAAATGCGGAGCTGACGGGTCCGAATTTTGAGGAGGTTTTTTGGGTTTTGGGCAAGGAAGATCCAGTTCGTTATGTTTGCGACAATTGCGGCTTCTCGACCATAACCCGGACGGGAAAATGTCCTTCCTGCGGACAGTGGGGTACCTTCGAGGTTATTCAACCTACGGTCATTCAGCCTATGCTTATGCAAACTGCGGCTGCGCAAGGCCCCAGGGTCGAAGTGGTCAGCGCCCTGTCCGTCACGCCGCCTAAGCGCCTATCGTCGGGCATCGGGGAGCTGGACCGCGTGCTGGGTGGGGGATTCGTTCCCGGCGGTGTGGTACTGATCGGCGGGCAGCCGGGGATCGGCAAATCGACCCTGCTTCTCCAGGCAGGAGGGCTGGTAGCCGCAGGGGGAACGCCCGTGCTCTATGTGTCGGGAGAGGAATCCTCGGCGCAGGTGGCGCTTCGGGCGTCCCGTCTTGGCATGACATCAGAGAAGCTGCTGCTCTACTGCGGCGGAGACCTGGAAGACGCGCTCTCGAACCTGTTGCGCCCGTCGGGTCAGAAGATCGGTTTTCTCATCCTGGACAGCGTGCAGGCGGTGAGGGCTCCCAGCGAGACGGGCTGGCCGGGCACGACAAACCAGGTACGGGCCGTGGCGCGGTCGGTCGTGGACGTCGCCCGCGTCGCGGACGTTCCCGCCGTCCTGGTGGGACACATTACGAAGGACGGAAAGCTTGCTGGTCCCATGCTTCTGGAGCACATAGTAGACACGGTGCTGACCTTTTCCGGAGAGGGGTATTCTTCATACCGAATGCTGCGGGCGGTGAAAAACCGTTACGGCAACACGGACGAGCTGGGGATCTTCGAGATGAGGGAAAACGGCCTCGTTGCAGTGGAGGACAAGAGCGGGCTCTATTGGAACCGCGGGGGAACGGCGCTGGTGCCGGGCGTGGCCATGACCGTAGCAATGGAGGGGGCCACACCCCTCATCGCCGAGCTTCAAACCCTGGCGAGCCCCACGGCTTTCCCCTATCCCAAGCGCACATCCCGGGGTATCGAGCTGAACCGCTTTCAGCTTCTGGCCGCTGTTCTGGAAAAGCGAGCAGGCATCGCCTGCAGCGGATATGACCTTTACCTTAACATCGCAGGGGGGTTCTCGATTCAAGATCCTTCCGCCGACCTAGCGGCCTGCGTATCTCTAGGTTCCGCGCTCAGGGACGTGCCGCTGCGGGGAGACTGCTGTTACCTAGGGGAGGTGGGGCTGGCGGGGGAGGTGCGCCCTGTCTCGCGTCTGGCGGCCCGACTTCGGGAGGCGGCCCGACTGGGGCTGAAGCGCGCGATCGTCAGCGGCAGAGAGCGGAGGGGCAAAGAAGACGAGGGCATCGAGGTAGAACGGGCGGATAGCCTGACCGAGGCCCTGAAATTGGGAGGGATTTAAAGTGACGTGTCTCAAAAGGATTTTTCTGGCGCTGCTTTTGGCTTTGACGGCGCAGGTCGCGCAGGCGGCGGGAAAGGTGGTCGTGGCGCCCCTGACCGGTACAGTAGGCGTGCAGATGGAGGAGTTTGTCGCAAAGGTCATTGACCAGGCGGAAAACGAGGAGGCGGGGCTGGTGGTATTCAAGCTGGACACGCCAGGGGGGTTGGTCGAGGCCACGCGGGGCATCACCCAGTCGATCCTATCCTCCAAGGTCCCGGTGGCGATGTGGGTTCCACCGGGGGGGCGGGCGGCGTCGGCGGGAGCTTTCATGATGCAGGCCGCCCATGTCTCCGTCATGGCGTCGGGTACCAACGTAGGCGCGGCGCACCCGGTGGTGGCTGGGGGCGGGGACGTCCCCGACGGGGACATGCGAAAAAAGGTAATGAACGACCTGATGGCTCAGATGCGCTCCTTGACACAACTGCGGGGGCGCAGTGAGAAAATCGCCCAGCGGATGATCGAGGAAAGCCTTTCCCTTACCGCCCGCGAAGCTCTGGAGCAAAACGCCATCGATATCGTCGCGGACGACTTGGAGTCCCTTCTTACCGCCGTGCGGGGGAGAACCGTGGAAGTGGATGGAAAACAGGTGGTGATCGACGCATCGGGGTTCTTGGAAAACGTGGAGATGAACTTTCAGGAACAGGTGATCCAGTTCCTGTCGAGTCCTGACATCGCCTACCTGCTTCTAGTCGGTGGTCTGTTGGCCATTTTTTACGAGATTATCACGCCCGGCGGTTTTGTCCTGGGAGTAACGGGAGCGGTCATGCTGCTTTTGGGCGGAATCGGTCTCAAAATGCTGCCCTTTAACTGGGCAGGCGTGGCGTTGGTGGGAACTGGGGTCATCGTAATGGGCATTGACCTTCTGCTTGGGGGCACGGGGTTGTTGAGCCTTTTGGGCGTCGCTGTTCTGGTGATGGGAGGGGTATTTCTTTTTCGTGCGCCGGGCAGTGAGCTATTGAGCGTTTCCCTGGGGGCAATGGCGGGCATGGCCGTGGTGCTGGGGCTCTGTTTCACGGTCTTTGCCCTGATGCTCGCCAAGAGTCTGGGCAGACGGGTCACAACGGGTCAGGAAGGAGTCGCGGGGCTCGACGCCGAGGTCACGGAGGACCTGACCCCCGATGGCATGGTAAAGTGCCGCGGCGAGGTCTGGAGGGCGAGAACCACCGAGGGGTTTCTGAAAAAAGGCGAGCTTGCGTCGGTGACAGCCATGAAAGGTATGACGCTGCTGGTGAAGGCGAAAAAGTAAGGAGCGTTGAAATAGTGGTCAGTGGCTCTTTCCTGTTCACTGACTACTGAATCAGAGCGTGTTTTTAGCCGATTACCCCCCCTTGTGGGGCTCTGCCCCACGCCCCGCTTAGGGGTCTCGGACCCCTAAGAACCCCATTAATCAGTGTTTTCTTAGAAACTGAACAGTACTCCGGTCAGGGCCGCGCCGGCGATGTAGAAGACGGGGTGTTTGTTGTACCGGTTCGTTAAGTAGACGATAACGAGAAACAAGAACACCTGCTTGTATTTGAAAAGGTCCGCGATACTCTCCGTGACGTGGAAGGCGGGGAGGTCTATCAGCGTTATCTTCAGTATCCCCAGCGCCGCCGATGCAATGAGGGCCGCGACTGCGGGACGGATGCCATAAAAGGCGGCCTTTACGAAGCGATTTTCCCGAAATTTGTCCAACACCTTTACGATAAACGAGACGATGAAAAACGATGGCACAACAAGAGCCAGCGACGCCAGTACTCCCCCTAGCACTCCTCCTGCCGCGAAACCCGCGTATGTGGCCATGTTGAGGCCGATGGGTCCCGGCGTGGATTCGGAGACCGCGATCATGTCCACCAGCATCTCCCGCGTAAACCAGGGGTGGCTGTCGGCAATCCGATAGAGGAAAGGCAGGGTAGCGAGACCGCCCCCGATGGAAAAAAGCCCGACTTTCAGAAACTCGAACACCAGCTCGGCGTGGGCCATCAGCCCCGCCTCCCTTCCTTGAGGAAAATCCCAGCTGTGGCCCCAGCTACGACGGGAATGACCGGAGATACCTTGCTGAAGGAGAAGGCCAGGATTGCTGCCAGAAAGATCAGGAAACAGGCCTTGTCTTTCACGCCGCTTTTCCACATGCTGATGGCGGAATTGACGATAAGGGCGGCCACAGCCACACGTATACCGTTGAAGGCATGGATCACGGCCTCTAAATGCAGGAAATTCGTGATGAACACGGCGATAGCTAGGATGATGAGAATCGACGGACAGGTCATGCCGAGGGCCGCAGCGGCAAGTCCAGGCATTTTCCCCCTTTTGTGCCCGACGAGCATCGCGGTGTTCACCCCGATGAGACCGGGCAGGCTCTGACTTATGGCGTAGTAGTCGATGATGTCCTCGTCCGTCACCCACTGGAGCCTCTGCACCAGGTCCTTTTGCATGAGGGGAAGCATGGTGTACCCTCCCCCAAAGGTCAGGATGCCTATTTTAAAAAATGCCCAAAAAACCCCCCGCAGATCTTTTACGACAGCGAACACGAAAGCCCATCTCCCATCCTCGAAAATTCTCGAAATGAAAACCAAACACTCGATATTATATCTCAACTATATATTGGGGTTTTTAGAGTCTATCCAAAATCACTCCGCGTGAAGTCTTTCAATATCAAAAAATCATAAAGATTCTATTTCGTCAATGTATTTTAAGAGCAGTATCGCTCTTGAAATGTATTGTACGCCTCGCGGCGAGGATGTAAATTATTCCCGAATATTGGGGTGATTGGCCGGCGCGAGTTGACATGGGGAGTGGAAACGAGCGGTACGGATTGGTCTGAGTTTGAAAAAGGCCGTATTCAGCGTTATTGGAAAGAGCGTCATTTATTTCGCTTTGAGGAGGGTTTTTTGTAAAGATGAATACGGTTATGAAATGAGGGTCTCGTCAGCTCATTGGAGTTTGTGCGGTCGTTTTTATTTGCGGCTGTTAAGGAATCGCTGATTAATTGGGTTCTTAGGGGTCTGGGGCCCCTTGGGGTCCGAGACCCCTCGGTGTCCGCGACCCCTAGGGCAGAGCCCCACAAGGGCTTAATCAGCGTTTCCTTAAGTAAGCGCTGATTAAAGAAGTTCTTAGGAGGGTAAAGTTATGAAAAAAGGTTCTATCGTTTTGACGGCGGTTTTCATACTTCTGTTTGCTTCGCTGGCAGCGGAGGCTGGAATAATACGTATCAAGAACAACACGGGCGTGGAGATTGTGGAGCTGTACATCTCGGACAGCGGGACCAACGACTGGGAGGAGGACGTTTTGGGCAGCGACACCCTTTCACAGGGTGAGACGCTCAATCTTACCGTAAACGGCTCGTACAGGAAATTCGACCTCAGGATTACGGACGGGGAGAACGCCTTGGACTTTTTTGGTCTCGACGGCAGCGCGACCAGCATCGTGCTCAACAGTGACGGCACGGCCAGCTATCAATAAGAGGGTTCAGCGAAACGGCGCAACAAGTTTACCTCACAGAAAACGGCGTTTCTATGAACGGTTACACCTGAGCTTCAAACCGCCAGAATATTCCGCCTGAAACGTTCCCTCTGAAGTGTTCCTTAAACCGCTAAAAAACGGAGTCCTCTTTAAGAGGATACTCCGTTTTCATCCTTGCTTGCCGCGCTTGCCGCGCTTGTTACGCCTCTTTGCGGACGATCTCCTTGATCTTCATGAGGCGGGAGAGGGTGGAGCGTTCCTGTTCATCCAGTTTCATGCTGATGTAGCGGATGGTCTCGGCCAGGTTCGGGATCATGACGTACTCCAGCGCGTTGACACGCCGCCGTGTGCGCTCGATCTCGCCCGCCATCAGGCGGATGGCCTTCTCCTTAGCGGCCAGCTCCAGCAGACGGAGAATCAGCTTGCTGAACTGCTCCAACGCCACGTCCAGCAGAAGCGGTACCGACGCGAAGCCGTAGTTGACCGGGTTGCCCTCCTGCTTGACGTCGTACTCGGGTACGAGAACGCTCATGACGTTTTTCCAGGAGACGGAAAGCGAGCACTTCGCCCCCGGAAACATCAGGGCCTGCTCCAAAACCTCCGGCGTGGTCTGCGCACGGGATAGGACGAAAGAGCCGTAGCACTCCTTCAAGTCCGCCTCCACTTGCTCGCGCAGGGCTTTGCCCTCCCGCGCGCGCTCCAAGAACGCTTTGATCAGCGCGTCCTGCTTGTCCTTCAGAAGTTTGTGCCCGCGCTTGGCGACGACGAGGCGTTTTTTCAAGCGGGAAAGCTCCATCCGGTTGGGGTTCACGTTAATGCGCGCCACTGTGCGCCACCTCCTTAGGCCTTGGACTCGGCCTTCGCAAGTCTAGGCTTCAGGTACTTCTCAATGTAGGCATCGCGGACACGCTTCAGTTCCTTCGTCGGGATCATGGTCAGGAGGTTCCAGCCAAGCTCCAGCGTCTGCTCAACGGTGCGGTTCTCGTACTCGCCCTGACGGATGTACTTATCCTCGAAGGCGTCCGAGAACGCCGCGAAAGCCTTATCCTCTTCGGTCAGCGCCCCTTCGCCCAAGATGACCGCCAGCTCCTTGGCCTCCTTGCCGCGGGCGTTAGGCGCGAAAAGCTGGTTCATCAGGTCTGCGTGGTCCTCGCGGGTTCTGTCCTTGCCGATGCCTTTGTCCTTCAGACGCGACAACGACGGCATCACGTCCACCGGCGGGTATATGCCCTTGCGGTGCAGCGCGCGGCTCAGGATAATCTGCCCTTCCGTGATGTAACCGGTCAGGTCGGGGATAGGGTGGGTCTTGTCATCCTCAGGCATGGTGAGAATGGGAATCTGAGTGATGGAGCCGCTCTTGCCCTTGAGCCGGCCGGCCCGTTCGTACATCGTCGCCAGGTCGGTGTAGAGGTAGCCGGGGTAGCCGCGCCGTCCGGGAACTTCTTTGCGGGCCGCGGAAATTTCGCGCAGGGCCTCGCAGTAGTTGGTAAGGTCAGTGAGAATGACCACCACGTGCATGTCGCACTCGAACGCCAGGTACTCCGCAGCAGTGAGGGCGATACGGGGCGTGGTGATACGCTCGATAGCGGGGTCATCGGCCAGGTTGATGTAGAGCACGGTTCTTTGAAGAGCTCCCGTTTTACGGAAGTCCTCCATGAAGAAGGAGGCTTCTTCGAAGGTGATGCCCATGGCGGCGAACACGACAGCGAAGTCCTCATGCCCGCTGATGACCGTGGCCTGGCGCGCGATCTGCGCCGCCATGCGGTTGTGGGGAAGGCCGCTGGCCGAGAAGATGGGCAGCTTCTGCCCGCGCACCATGGGATTCAGTCCGTCAATGGTGGAGACGCCCGTCTGGATGAACTCAGACGGGAAGTCACGGGAGTAGGGGTTCATGGGCATGCCGTTGATGTCCAGTTTTTTGTCGGGGATCAGGTTCGCGCCGCCGTCGATGGGCTCGCCGCGTCCGTTGAACACGCGCCCCAGCATGTCACGGGACACGGGCAGGGTCAGCACACCGCCCAGGAAACGCGCCTTCGTGCCCTCCACGTCGATGCCGCTCGTCCCCTCGAAGACCTGGACGAGGGCGCGGGTGGACTCAATCTCCAAAACACGGCCGCGCCGTTTCTCCCCATTCGTGAGTTCGATCTCCACCAGCTCGTCGTAGCGCACGTCCGTCGTGTTCTCCACCATCATCAGGGGCCCGGAGAGCCCCGATATGGTTCTATACTCCTTAGGCAACATTTTGTTCACCGCCTACTGGGACGAGCCCGTTGGTTTGTTCCTTTATCGTGTCCTCCAGTTTGTCTATCTCGCTGATTTGCTTTTCCTCCAGATAGCGCATTCTGGCGATCTGCTCACGCACCGGAAGGTTAAACAGCTCGTTCATCGGCGCGCCCTTCGTCAGCGCGTCCATGCCCGCGTGGTGGAAGCGGACGATCGTCCTGAGCATTCGGAACTGCTTGTCCATGGAGGCGTAGGTGTCCACCTCGTGAAAGGCGTTCTGGTGCAGGAAATCCTCGCGCAGGGACTTCGCCGTTTCCAGCACCATGCGCTCTTCCTTGGAAAGCGCGTCGATACCCACCAGGCGCACCACCTCCCGGAGCTGGTCCTCCTCCTCCAAAAGGCTCATGGCCTCGATGCGCAAGGTGCTCCACTCGTCGTCGAAGCGCCCGTTCCAGTACTCGTCAAGGGTTTCGGTGTAGAGAGAGTAGCTGGAAAGCCAGTTGATGGCCGGGAAGTGGCGCTGGTACGCCAAGTTTGCGTCAAGTCCCCAAAACACTTTGGTAACGCGGAGCGTGTTTTGCGTGACGGGCTCAGAGAGGTCACCGCCGGGAGGCGAGACCGCTCCAATGACGCTGATGGAGCCCTCCCTTTCCCCCTTACCCTTGACGATGCAGCGGCCCGCGCGCTCGTAGAACGAGGCCAGGCGGGTACCCAGGTAGGCAGGATATCCCTCCTCGCCCGGCATCTCCTCCAAGCGGCCTGACATCTCGCGCAGGGCCTCGGCCCACCGGCTGGTGGAGTCGGCCATAAGCGCCACGGAGTAGCCCATATCGCGATAGTACTCGGCCAGGGTGATGGCCGTATAGATGGAGGCCTCACGGGCGGCCACCGGCATGTTGGAGGTGTTCGCGATGAGCGTGGTGCGCTTCATCAGCGGGTGCCCGGACTGGGGGTCCTCCAGCTCAGGGAACTCCAAAAGCACGTCGGTCATCTCGTTGCCGCGCTCCCCGCAGCCTACGTAGACGACGATCTGGGCCTGGGCCCACTTGGCGAACTGGTGCTGAATGACCGTCTTGCCTGAGCCGAAGGGTCCGGGCACACAGGCCGTTCCGCCCAGCGCGATGGGGAAGAAGGCGTCCACGACCCGCTGCCCCGTGGACATGGGCACGTTGGGCGGCAGGCGCTTAGTTACCGGGCGCGGGGTGCGCACCGGCCACCGCTGGAGCATCTTCACCTCGTGAAGCGTTCCCTTGTTGTCGATAACCGCGATAACGTCCTCCACCGTGCGCTCGCCGCCGTGGATGCTTTTCACGGTACCCTGAACCCCGTGGGGCACCATGATCCGGTGCTCGACGATGATGGTCTCCTGCACCACGCCCAAGATGTCGCCCGTCTGAACGATGTCGCCCGCCTTGGCCTTGGGTTCGAACTTCCATTTTTTCGTCCGGTCGATGGCCGGGACGTTGATCCCGCGGGAGATGAAGTGGCTCTTGGCCGCCTTCTCGATCAACTCCAAAGGGCGCTGGATGCCATCGTAAAACCGCTCAATGATGCCAGGCCCCAGCTCCACGGAGAGGGACTCCCCAAGGCCGATCACCGGCTCGCCGGGCTTCAGGCCCGACGTCTCCTCGTAGGCTTGGATGGAGGCCGTGTCGTCCTTGAGTTCAACAATCTCCCCAATCAGGCCAATGTCCCCGATATGAACCACGTCATACATGCTCGCGCCCAGCATCCCCTTGGCAACCACCAGAGGGCCGGATATTCGTTCAATGACCCCTTGAATTTTTTTTTCTTTGGGCACAATTATCGCCTCCGATTCGTTAAGAAAAATCCCAGAATACCCATAATAACCAACGAAGATTCAAACTATCTCTCCGCGAAAATGTCCATGCCGACGGCCTTCTCGACGCTATTGCGGATCGAGGCCAGTCCAGCGCCCGTGCCGCCCAGGACGCCGGGCAGGGGAAGCACGCTGGTGTCGTAGGCGTCGTTGATCTCTTCTACCTTTTTAGTGAAGTCTACGAACAGGTCTTCCTGGATGAAAACGACGGCGTAGCGCTCACGCGCCAAGTTCTCCAGGATGTACTCAAACTGCCCGCGCTTGGCCGCGTCCAGCACCACGGGTTTCACCCCCACGGCCTGGAACGGCAGCACCATCTCGTAGTCCCCGACAGCCGCCATCGGCAGAGAATCCCTGACGCTGAAAGAAGGGTTATCGGCCATGACTCAAAAGCCTCCTCGCGAACTCCCGGTTCAGGCCGTTGGCGACGCACACCAGGGCGATGCGAAGGTTGCGCGCCTCCTCTTCCTTCCGCAGGAGGTATAAAATGACGTTTTCCGGGGCGGAGGTGCTGTACTTCGCCTTCTCCAAAACGCGGATAAGGTATCCGTCCAGAGCCTTCGATATCTCGGAAAGCGTGACCTGCACGTCCGCTCGTTCCTGGGAGACCTCCAGCGCAGCCCCGATACCGGTGTGGGAGAGGGATTTGCTCCAGGACTCCAGCGGCTCTCCCATGAGCCTCGCCGCGTCGCCGGGTCCGATCGTTCCCCCCTTGTGGAAAAACGGCAGCGCCGCGGCGGGATCGCAGCCCATGCGCTGCAAACGCACGGCGTTTCTCAGATTTTCCGCGTCGATCTTGTGTTCCACCCAGCGCGTAACCGCGCCGGTCTTCAGCTTCCCCTCCAGTTCACGGGCCAGCTCCAGCATCGCCGCGAACAGGTGCCCGTCAAGTACGGTCTCCACGCACTGAGGGTCTTTCGTCTGCTCCCAAAGCGACCAGCACCGTGGGATAACATCCCCCAAGCGGTAGGGCAGGAAGCCATACTCCTCGCCCTCCAGCGCCATGATCAAGCTTTCCGTGTCCACAGCCCCTAACCTGGAAAGGAGGTCATAGCGGCGCTCGCCGCCCTCACGCGCCTTAAAGAGGCTTTTCAGGATGACCTTCACGTTGTTGAAGTCGTGGGGCATCCGGCAAAGGTCCACCAGTTCCTTGTCAGGGACGAACCGCTTCAGGTCGTCGCAGGCGGCGATGAGTTCGCCGTCGATGATACGATCGAAGCCCCCCGCGTCAGGCGCGCCCGATATTCCCTGGGCGTAGACCGTCTCCCCTAGGGACTTCAGGGCGTCGTCCAGCGTGGCGCTGTCGATGAGCCGCGCAAAAAATGACGCGTCCAAAAAGCGGTTCTCCATGCTCCTCAGCCGGGCTACCGCGTAGACGTAGCTCACGGTTGCCACCCCCTTTCTTTAGGAGAACAGCCGTTTGACCACGTCCGGCTCAATCTCCGGCCTTATGGCCCCAATCAGCATGTCCCAGGAGCAGTTGATGTTGATTTTCCCGTTTTTCAGCAGAAAACCGCCGGAGATGGGCAAGCGCTCCCCAGAGAACGAGAGGCGCGTTTTGTGCGAGGCGTTGTAGCTGTCAAGCCAGGCCCCGTCAATGTAACGCTCGCCCTTACCTACCAGGAGTTCCTCCTCGCCGGTAACGACGGCCTTTTCCAGCAGCGCCTTGACGAAGGAGAGGTACTTGTCCTGAGGCAGGTCCGTCAGTGTGCGCAGCGCACCCTCGAAGGTCTCACCGATGAGGCGCTGTTTCATGCCCAGCTCCAGCTTATTGGCGTCAAGGCCCGCCACGATCTCCCGCCTCCGGAAGATCTCTGGCTCCTCCTTGGAGAAGCGCTCCTTGTACGAGGACTGAATAGCTTTGACTTCCGCGTCGGATTTTTTGTTGACTTCCGCTACGCGAGCGTCGTTTTCGGCTTCGATAGCTTTGACTTGGGCTTGGGCCTCCGCGCTTATTTTGGCTTTGATGTCGGCCAGTGACATGAGAGCTGCCCCGCCCTTAGAAACTTATCACCATAAGCGTGATAAAACTCGTTAGAAGGGCCAGAACCGCGTATGTCTCGACCATGGCGGGCAAAATAACGGCCTTCGCAAAGGCGTCGGGCTTTTTGGAGATCATCTGGATAGACGCCGCCGAGGTTTTCCCCTGCCATATGGCCGAGTACCAGCCCACGATGGCGATGGGCAGGCAGGCCGCAAAGACCAGCAGTCCCTGGCTCCAGGAGATGGAGACCGGCTGTCCTCCCAGCAGGCCGAGTTTGTTCAGCACGATAAAGGCGATGAGCAACCCGTAAATTCCCTGGGTTCCAGGAAGGGCCTGCAAAATCAGGCAGCTTCCGAACTTGTCCGGGTCCTCTGACATGACTCCGGCGGCGCTTTCACCCGCGATGCCGATCCCCACAGCCGAGCCAATGCCCGCCATACCTGCGGCAAAAGCCGCCCCCAGCAACCCCAGCATAAGTCCCAACACATCCATACTTGAGCACTTCCTCTCCCGATGAATTGTCAATTGCGAAAATTTAGCTTCCGATTCGGTACTGACTCAGTCCTGACCGTCGGCGATGCGTACATACCGCGTGGAAAGCGTCAAAGGCGTGAAGACAGCGCCGCCTCCCGAGTAGAACTTGCTGAAAAACTCCACGTACTGGAGGCGCATGGAGTGCACGAAGGCCCCCAGAATGTTGACGGCGATGCCGAACGCGTGCCCGCCCACGACGATGATGATAAAGAGCAGAAAGCCAACCACGGGTATCTGCGCGGCCATTGCGCCGAGAAGGTTGATGACCGAGCCGATGACCGCCGAACCCAGTCCCAGGGCCAGAAGACGGCTGTAGCTCAGGATGTCCCCCAGGTACGAGGTGCTTCCGTAGAGGGCGTAGAGCCCCGCTCCGATTTTCATGAAGATGTTCTTATGCCCTCTTCCCGCGTGCCAGAAGATGAGGCACGCGCCCACCGCCGCCATTCCCAGCCCCATCACGTAGACCGAGGAGGGCAGGAAACCCGCCGCTCCGCCGCCGAACAAAATCAGGCCCACGACGAACAATATCCACGATATCTTGTCCCCCACAGCGTCGGCGTAGCTGCCCTTGCGGAATTCGCTGTAGGCCGCAATGCTCAGACCGAACATCAGGTGCACCACGCCCATCAAAAGGGAGAGACCCAGGACGGACATGGGGTCCCCCATGGGGTCTAAGAAAAAGAGCGCGTTTTTGATTCCTCGCAGGGGGGCCATGAAGAAAAACTTGTCGATGGAGTCACCGAAGAAACTTCCAGATATGGCTCCGTAGATGAAAGTCGTGACGGCCCCGATGGAGAAGATGCTGACAAAGTTCCTCAGGCTGGAGGGAATTTTGCGGTACTTCTTAAAAAGTATCCACAAAATCGTCCCGATGACCAAGGCGTATCCCGCGTCCCCCAAACACATTCCAAAAAAGATAAAAAAGAACGGGGACAGAAAGGGCGTCGGGTCGAGTTCTCCGTAGACCGGCGGGGAGTAGAGGTTGGTGAGGGCGTCGGTTGGCCTGACGAACGCGTTATTCCGCAGAAGCGTGGGAGGTACGTCGTTCTTGGCGGGGACGGACACGTAGAGCGCCGCGCCTGGCCCGACGGGTTCAAGCTGTTTTTGTAAGATCGGCAAGGCGTCCACCGGCACCCAGAAGCTCGTTTTCACCGCTTTTTCGGTCGCGCCGCTGGCGGCCAGGGTCTCGCAGCGGCCGCGCAGAATTCCCCAGTAGTCGGACGCCTTTTGAACTGACGGCATCCACTCATCGGCCGTCTTGGTCAGGACGTCCAAGAGTTCGGCCTCTTTCTTCTCACAGGCGGCGAGCCGTCCGGCGATCTTCACCGACTCCTCCGCCACGGTACCCGTAAGTCCAGAGGGGGGCTCCACGAGGGACATCCCGTTCTTAGCGCAAATTTCGAGTACTTCCCGTTCCCGCGTTCGGACGCAGAGGATCACGACCCACACTTCTTTTTGTTTGGGGTCTCGGGCGGCGGTGAAGAGTTCCGTGTCCGCCCTGAGGGCCCTCAGGTCCTTCGTCAGCGCCTGTGACTGAGCGGCGGACAGGGAACCCAGAACGCCCGTCAAGGTGCGCGTTCCCTCCGTTAGCGCGGCCAGCGGGTGCGGGAAGTCCGCGATTTTGGAGAGAAGTCCGGCGTTGGCTTTGAGCTGCGCTGCCTCGAGCCGCAGTTCGTTCAGCGCCGTTTCCGTCTTTTTGACGGACGCAGCCAGCTCCTTTAAATCCATTTTCTGCGTCGTCTCCGCCAGCTCCTCCAGAGAAAGCGCCGGTTTCTCGCCTAGCATGCGGTCGAGGGCTGGGACGGGGTCGTTGTAACGGCTCGCCAGGGTGCGGAACAGGTACCTGATGTGGGTCTCCTGCTCCTCGCAGGCGGCCAGGCGCTCGTCCACGTCCGCCTGATGCGCGCTTTCCTCGTGTGAGTCCTCGATGATGTGGCACACGCCACTGCGCTGAAGGACCCTCGCCACGTCATCCCGGAGGGATTTGTGATAGTAAAGTTCCGCTTTCTTCAGCTCAGCCACGCCCATATCTCACCATCACCTCTTCCGTTATCCACGCTGCGACCGAGGCGGCCTTTTCCTTTTGTTTCGCGTACATTGCCTTGGTCTTCACTTCTCGGTCGGACACGATGCTTTTCGCCTGCGTCTCGGCCACTCGCTCGGCCGCCTGGAGCTTTTCCCGGAACTGCTTCGCCGCCGACTGTTTCGCCTCTTTGACGGCGCTCTCCGCGTCCGCCGCGGCCTTGTTCAGCCTTTTCGCCGCGCCGGTCCTAGCGTCCTGGACGCTTTTCGCGGCTTTTTCCTCCGCCGTTTTTATCTCATTGATAAGGTTCGCTGCCATTTTCAAATCCACCCCCCCTCGTTTGGATTCGTCAAAAATACGCGACGTAGAGTAACATGTCTTTCTTATTATCCTCGTCAATTTTTATAAAAGCAAGTCCTGTTGACATAATATACCTCCCAGAACATACTCCCAGGGCAAACGTGTCAAGTAAGGGATAAAACCTTGCAAATACTTACTAGATTGTTTTGAATGCGAAATTTATCGATTAAGTGGTATTATGGGTTTATGATTTTTTTATGTGTTTGCCCTGGACATACTCCCCTTTTTCCTGCATTTTCAGCGAACTGCGAAATGTGGGTCTCATTCTGCTATTGTACGATAATTTGAGGGTAATGAACTTTTTTCAGAGTGGAGACATCCACTTAGCGAGGGAAGTATGTCAAGAATTAAAGTGGCATTTATGGTTTTTATGCATTTGCTCGAAATAAAAACATTTAACCTATTGACACTGGAGATATTTGAGATATGATAACTGATAAGATATGATAATTTAAAATAGAAAGATTCTTAATAGCGTTTCGTGGTTTATTTCCGTGTCACAAATATATGAGTTGAAATTAAGAAACACGTAGGTTTTTGGTTTTGTTGTAAAGGGTTCGGCGGCTAAATCCACAGAGGGCGGCGGTTTCTTCGGCAGAGAGTTCTCCTTTGCGCCATTTCAGGAAAAGGTCAGGAAAATTCTCCGGCAGGGATAGGGGAGACTTTCCAAACGCAACCCCCCGAGCTTTGGCGGCGGCAATACCTTCTGTTTGTCTTTGGCGGAGGCAATCGCGTTCCATTTGCGCGACAAACGAGAGTATCTGGAGTACCAGGTCGCTGATGAAGGTTCCAAGCAGGTCTTTGCAGTAAGCCGTGTCCAGAAGCGGCATGTCGATCACTTTGATGTCGGTGTTTTTCTCACGGGTTATCAGGCGCCATTGTTCGATGATCTCCTGGTAATCGCGGCCCAAACGGTCGATGGATTTGACGATCAGCAAGTCTCCAGGGGTCAAGCGCTGAATCAGTTTTCGATAGGCCGGGCGTTTGAAGTCTTTGCCCGATTGAGTGTCGATATAGAGGTTTGACTTAGGTATCGCAAAGGGCTTAAGGGCGATAAGTTGCCGTTCTGTGTTCTGCTCCTGAGTTGATACGCGGATGTAGCCAAAGACGTTGTTGTTCATGATGACCTCCGTTGTTTTTGAATATGTTGATGTACAACAAGGATAGCAATATCTTCGGCAGTGCAAATGGGTAGACCTTTGTGCACTGCCGTTTTTAATTCATTTCACTTCCCCTTTCTGTAAATTTTTATACCTTTTTTCGGTGTGAAAAAAAGTCTACTCATTTGCACGCGCGGCGGGGCCGTTGGTGGGATTATTTAAGAAGTGCCAAATTAAGGAGGAGAGTTGTGTGAGTATGAAACGCTGGAGTTCGTTTGTCCTGGCCGCGCTGATGGCCTTTGTTCTGATGGCCGGAGGCTGCGGCGGAGGCGGCGGCGGAGATGATAAACCGCTAGTGGGAAGTAATTTGACTATATCTCCAAGTGTCCTTAACCTTAAGGTGGGGGAAAAGAGCGTTATTACAGCTGCCGATTTTTCGGGTGAAATTGAATGGGCGCCTCAATCCATAGGTGTTATTAAGGTTGAAAAAACAAGCCAATCTACGGCGGAAGTCTTCGCTATAGATGGCGGAGAAGCGACTATTCTTGTCAAGGATTCAAGCGGCAAGACAGTATCGTGCAGTGTAATTGTCACATACCCATCTGTAACTGCTGAGCCCTCTTTTTTGAGCGATCTTGATTTCAGCGAAAAAATAGCGTTCGAGAATGAAAGTCCTTTCGAGGTTATAGTGCGCGTTATGGTGGATCCCTCACAGCAAATCAGCTCGGCTGTTCTTTATGAAACAGACATAAATGGCAACACCATTCAAGCAGTACGCGAACTGTATGACAACGGAGACGTAAATGACGGGGACGATATCGCGCAAGACGGAGTTTATAGCGGTAGAATCAATGTAATGCCAACTACCAGATTGGCAGGGAAATACTATTTCCGCGTTTTCCTTAACAACGATTTTACAAAAGGAAGCTCACTGGTGTATTTTTCTGTCGTGAACGATATTCCTGAAGAGGCGTACGTGAACGCAACGGAGGAAGCAAGAGTTATAGTCGAGAGCATTGTTCCCGATTTTAATGGAACACTTACCGAGTCTCAATTCCAACAATATAAAACACAGATAATGACAGAATTGGGAGAGGCAACGAATGTAAAAAATGCGATGTTGATTGATGGCGGAAATAATATTGTAGTGGAATACGAATCCGGTGTTGTTTTTTATATAATTCCTTCTTTAGAAGGAGATGAAATTAGAAGTAGTGGTGTAATTCGTCAAGACAATCTCAAAACGTATAACTTAAACTTCAGAGAACTGACATTAAACAAAAAAAACGTGGGGATTTTGGCAGCGCAAGAGACGACCGTTATAGGTTCTTACTCCACACGTGGAATATCTCCATTTTATACTGAGTTTAGTGGGTGGACTGGAGGAGATACGGTGGATGGTGCGTATGCCTTGCTTCATGAAAGCACAACGCCAAATTTTAATGTAACCCCAGCTATCATAGAGCCTACAATAGATGGGTTTAAAAATTTATCAGGATATGGAATAGTGATAATTTCTTCTCACGGCGGAGTAGTGGATGAAGTACCAGTAATCTGTACAGGTGTAAGTAGTCCAGATAGCAAACAGAAAAAAGATATGGACGCTAAGCTTTTAAAACCTACTTCCGAGGGTATTGCTGTTACTCCCAAATTTATCACCCACTATAACGCTGGAGGAAAGTCGAACGGTATAGTTCATTTGGGGCTTTGCCAGGGATTAGGTGTAACGGGAACTCCAAATAATAAGCTTGCAGATGCCTTTTTAAGTGTAGGTTTTGCTGCGGTAACGGGATATACTCATACAGTCAAAAATTCATATGAGGTGCATTGTTCAGAGACACTAATTAAGGAAATGATAGCAGGAAAGACATTGAAACAAGCTCATCAAGAAGCAACAAGCGGTAGTTACGCTCAGGGGCCTAAGGGGGAAAAATTCGAATATCGTCTCCGCGCCAACGTGAACGATGTTGTTTTTATGCCAACAGGTATCCAAAATGGTGGTTTTGAAGAAGGATTGATTTATTGGAACGGAACAGGTGATGTCAGGGTTATTTCATCTTTGACATCTCAAATAACTCCACGCGAGGGAAAACTAATGAACATAATCAGTACAGGACTTGGGGCGATGGAGGAAAGCAACTCGACAATTCTGCAGCAATTTAAAATTCCATCCAGCGCAACGCAGATTTCATTTCAGTATGATTATGTGTCGGAGGAACCTATGGAATGGATCGGAATGGGCTATAACGATCAGTTCCAAGCCTCATTAATTGACTCTACGGGGCAAGAATCTGTTTTAGTGTACCAGGATATTGACCACTCCACATGGTTATCGTTAGAAGGAGATATTTTCCCGGGAGGAGACTTAACAGGATACCACACAGGATGGCAGACAGTGACATTTGCAATTCCAGAAAACCTGAAAGGTAAAACCGTAACTTTGAAGTTCCATGTATGGGATGTGGGGGATAGCATTTATGATTCCGCTGCTTTGATTGATGATGTAAAGATCTTGCAATAACCGGTAGCGCGGCATTTCATAACGTACTCAAGCCCCCCTAGGGGGGCTTGAGTAATTTGGTGGTATCTCCAGCAAAGAACTCAACTATCGCCGAAGATCTATGGGGTACAGAGAACGGGCGAGGTTTTTGAGAGTCTCAAGATTTTCAGCACTTCTCGTCTTCCAAGGGCAAGGTCTTGACGGAGGAGAAGGGAATCGCCCTGCCCAGGCAGGCGTAGGCGGCGGGTGTGGCGCGGCGGCCGCGGGGGGTGCGCTCAAGGAGGCCTTTTTGGATGAGGTAGGGCTCGTAGATGTCCTCAATGGTCTGGGTGTCCTCGTTCAGGGCGGCCGCTATGGTGGAGAGCCCCACGGGACCGCCTGAGAAGAGGTCGATGATCGTAGAAAGTATCCGGCGGTCGCCCTCGTCCAACCCCTCTGGGTCAATGTCCAGCATGTTCATGGCCCGGTCGGCCATCTCCGCCGTGATGACGCCCGTGCCTTTCACCGCGGCCACGTCCCGCACGCGCCGCAGCAAGCGCAGGGCCACCCGCGGCGTGCCTCGCGAGCGTTTCGCCACCTCCGCCGCGGCATCATCCAGAACCTCCACGCCCAACGCTCGCCCGCCTCGGAGGACGATGAGCGTCAGTTCCCGTTCTGTGTAAAGGGAAAGCTGCTCCACAATGCCAAAGCGCGCCCGCAGAGGTGAGGTGAGCAGCCCCAGGCGGGTGGTCGCGCCGCAGAGGGTGAAACGCGGCAGGGAAAGGCATATGGTCTTGGCCAGCGGCCCCTTGCCCACGACGATGTGAAGGGAAAAGTCCTCCATGGCGGGATAGAGGATTTCCTCCACCTGTGCGGGAAGGCGGTGGATTTCATCGATAAACAGCACGTCGTTCTTTTCCACGTTGGAGACAATGGCGGCCAAGTCCCCCGCGCGCTCCAGGGCTGGCCCCGTGGTGACGCGGAGCTGCCCGCCCATTTCCCGTGCGACAATGCCCGCCAGAGTGGTCTTGCCCAGGCCCGGCGGCCCGTAGAACAGAGCGTGATCCAGGGGCTCCCCCCGACCCTTGGCGGCTTGGACGTAAATCCGCAGCTTTTCCCGCACCTTCTCCTGCCCGATGAAAGCGTCCAGCGTGACCGGACGGAGGGTCAAGTCCTCCGGGTCGCGGAGGGGCGAGAAGAAACGGGGTTCGGGATTCGTTCTTTTTTCTTCCGGCATCGAAACAGTCCCTCCAGCTTTCTGCCTTTTCGCCTTTTTGCCTTTTTGCCTTTTTGCCTATTTGCGCTGCAGCTCTTTCAGCGCGGCCTTCAAAAGTTTCTCCTCGTCCAGCTTGTCGAAATCTTCGCCCAGCGCCGCGCGGACAACGCCCAGCGCCCCCGCCGCATCAACCTGGGTGAAACCCAGCGCCCGCAAAGCGTCCGCCACGGTGTCCGCCACCCGGCCCGACGGCGCGGCAGCCCCTCCCGACAGGGCCAGATTTTGGGGAACAGCGTTTTTGAGTTCAAAGCAGAGCCGCTCCGCTGTCTTGCGTCCGACGCCGGGCACGCGGGTGAACGCGGCCACGTCGGCCAGGGCGGCGGCGCGAATGACGTCCTCTGCCGAAAGAACGCCCAAAATGGTCATGGCTGTGCGGCCCCCGATCCCCTTGATCGCGGTGATTTTCAGGAAAAGCTCCCGTTCCGTCTCGTCCGCGAACCCAAAAAGAAACGCCCCCGCCTCCGAGACCTGTAAGTACGCGGTAAGGCGCGCCCGTTCGCCGGGGCGGCAGAGTGCCAGCGCCCCCCTGGAGCACAGCACGTCAAACCCCAAGCCGTTTACGTCCAGGATAACCGACGTCTCCGTCGTCGAAAGCACTTCACCGCAAAGAGAGCGAATCATAAACGCGCCGCGGCGGATTCAGGAATGAAATAGCTGTAGCCCTCCAGCTCCCGGCCGCCTTCCTCCATCATGGAGAGGGCTGCGTCCAGCCACAGCTCGAACCAGGACAAGAAATCCAAGGATTTTCCGCTCTTGGGATCGACCAAGGGAAACGCGCCCGCGTCGTTGGCCAGGTCCACGTACCACACGTTTCCGTATTCCGCGCCCTTCACGGCCAGGACGCTGTACATTCCGCAGCCCTCGTGGGCCAGGTAGGTCACGCCGCTGTTCACTTTGGTGAAATGTTCCTCCAGCATTCGCTCCCTGAACTCCTCCGCCTCGTCCATGCCTCCGGCGCGCGCGCCGATTTCCTCGTATAGTTCCGGCATGACGAAGGGCCTGTCCGCCGTAAGGGGAAACGGAGCACTCATGTGTACGGTAATGTCATCGTTGTCCTCCAAGGCCAGGAGTCCGTAAAAGGGCCCCGCGCCGCCGTTGGCAACCCGAAGGAGGTACAAGCGGTACTCCTCCGGCAGGCGGACGCCGTGCTCCCGTTCGAAGGTCACGACGGTCTCTTCGGTAAGTGTCGGGTTCAAGGTGTATTTGTGGAAAGCAGCCCCGAAAACCTTGCGTTCCGCGTCGGATTTTTTCAGCCGGGCCAACTTTTCCGCCGCGCGGTCAACTCGCTCCATGTCCCATTCTCCTTTGATGGCTGTAATAGGCCAAGCCCGTCAGGGCCACGGCTAAGGCGTCGGCGGCGTCGTCAGGCTTGGGAAGCTCATCAAGGGCCAGAAGGCGCTGTACCATCCTCTGTACCTGGGTCTTGTCGGCGCTGCCCGTCCCGCAGACGGCCATTTTCACCTGACTGGGTTTAGGCTCCAGGACGTCGAGCCCTTGCTGTGCGGCCAGGAGCAGCACCGCACCCCGCGCCTGCCAGACGAACTCCGCAGTGGTGATGTTACGCCCAAAAAAGAGGCGCTCCACGCACATAAAATCTGGGGAGCAACCCGCGAGCCGAAAGGCTTCGAGCTGCTCCCCGAGGACCTCGTACAACCGGAGAAGCCGCTGAGTGAAGGCCATGCCGGACTCCGTCTCGACGCACCCGAAAGCCAACACCCGAAAGGAAGAGCCGAACTGCCTCACCAGACCGTAACCCAGGCGCGCCAGCCCAGGGTCCACCCCCAGACACACGAGGCCAGGTTCCACCCTATTCCTCGATCTGAGCGGCCACGTCGTCCGGAATGTCAAAGTTGAAGTAGACGTTCTGGGTGTCGTCGTGTTCTTCCAGCACGTCAATCAGCCGAATGATCTTGCGGGCGGTGTCGGCGTCGGCGATCTCCACGGGCGTCTTGGGTACCATGGGTGTTTCCGCGCTTTCGACGGCGTACTTTGCCTTTTCCAGAGCCTCTTTCAGGGTTTGCAGGTTGGAGGGTTCGCAGTAAAGGGTGTAACCCTCGTCAGAGGATTCCATGTCGGTCATGCCTGCCTCTAGCCCGCAGGACAGAAGGGCGTCCTCGTCCAGTCTGCCCTTGATCTCCAGCACTCCCTTTCGTTCGAACATCCAGGCCACGCTGCCGGACTCACCCATCTGCCCGCCGTTGCGGGCCAGGAGCGCACGTATCTCAGGGGTGGTGCGGTTGCGGTTATCGGTCATCACCTCAATCAGGACGGCGACGCCCCCAGGTCCATAAGCCTCGTAGGTGAGTTCCTCGTAAGCGGCGCCCTCAATCTCGCCCGTACCCCGTTTGATTCCCTTCGTGATGTTGTCCATGGGAACACTGACGGCCTTAGCTCGCTCAATAGCGGTCTTGAGGCGTATATTCATGGAAGGATCGCCGCCTCCCTCCTTGGCCGCTACAATGATCGCCCGCACCAGCTTCTGGAACAGGTTGCCGCGTTTGGCGTCCTGGGCCGCCTTCCTGTGCTTGATGTTTGCCCACTTGGAATGTCCCGACAAAAAAATCACCTCATGATGAGTTTTTTACGTTTTTCGTACACAAGTATACATCTTTCTTCACTGGATTTACTACTCAATCTTACAAGATGGGACGGGCCGGCGCTTGTGCTCGCTTTTTGCTTGCAGGGCTTGGATCTTGCGGATTGTTTCAGGTGCGGCCTCGCCTGTGGCCAAGTAGCGGTCCAGCTCGTCGTAAGTGAAGCCCATCTCGCCCTCGTCGGTCTGGCCCGCCCATAGGCCCGCTGTCGGCGCCCGTGTTATGATGGCCTCCGGGAGTTCCAGCCAGCGCGCTGCGGCCCGCACCTCGCACTTCAACAGGTTCAGCAGGGGCAGAAGGTCCGACCCGGCGTCCCCATATTTTGTAAAGTAGCCCATTTCCCACTCCGAGCGGTTCCCGGTGCCACATACCAGACGAGACGTGGACTGGGCGGCTCCGTAAAGGGTCGTCATGCGAAGCCGTGCCTTCAAGTTGGCACGGGCCATGTCGGTCAGGGGCGTCTCCCCCTTTGCCAGCGCGTCCGTTAACACGTCGAAAGCGGCCGTGAGGTCCACCACTTTGCAGGGCAGACCCAGATGCCTGGCCACCAGTAAAGCGTCGGTCTTGTCGGCCGGGTTGCTGTGGCAGGGCATGATAACTCCCAGCGCGCCCTCTTTGAAAACCCGCCAGGCGATGGCCGCCACTACCGCGGAATCGATACCCCCGCTCAACCCCACCACGATCCCCTTCGCCCCGGCCTCCTCCACCTGGGAGGCCATCCACTTTTCAATAAAGGCCACCACGCCGCCAGGTTCACGGATATAGTTCTCACTCAAAATTAAAAATCCTCCCCGTTAATGAACTGATGAACTGATGAACTATGAACGATTACCTCTTTCGTTGTGTCGATGAGGGGCGCGAATTACTTTGGTAAATTGTTTGGAGGTCAATATATAAGAAAGGCGCTGATTAATTCCTTGTGAGGCTCTGCCCCACACCCTGCTTAGGGGGTCTCAGACCCCGAGGGTCTCGGACCCCGAGGGTCTCGGACCCCGAGGGGCCTCAGGCCCATAAGAACCCCATTAATCAGCGCCTCTTTAACCTGCTCATCTATATGAGTTGAGACAATACCTGAAGGAACGTTTCCGTTACGGCGGTGAAGTGTTTCTCCTGAGCCGTAAAAGGCGGAAGAAATCGCACCACCTGGGGCCCGGCGTTGAGAGCTAGGATGCCCCTCGATTGAAGTTCTCGGAGGACGGGGTCGGCCTTGACGGAGAGTTCCACCCCCACCAGAAGTCCCTTGTGGCGGACTTCCACAATCAAAGGAGAAGACAGGGCTTTGAGCGCCGCGGCAAAGGTGCCGCCGTTTTTCGCGGCGAGTTCAGGGTATTTTTCAGAGCACAACAGGTCCCAAGAGGCCAGGGCAACGGAGGCGGCCACGGGGTTCCCGCCGTAGGTGCTGCCGTGACCTTTCGCGGGGAAGTCACCCAGCGCGCCTTTCCACACGGCCGCGCCGATGGGGAACCCGCCGGCCAAGCCCTTAGCCAGCGTCACAACGTCGGGGTCCAACTCGGCCCCAAGGCTTGCTAAAAGCGCGCCGCACCGTCCCCAACCGGTCTGTATCTCGTCGGCCACCAGCAAGGCTCCCGCCGACCGACACGCTTCCGTGATCGCCGCGCCCACGGCGGGGGGCAATGGGTAAACGCCGCCTTCCCCCTGCACGGGCTCCACGAACACCGCGGCCGTTCCCTCGTCCACCGCGCCGGGAAGCTCTTCCGCGCGGAGGTGCTGCACGGGCAGAAGCCTGTCAGCCCACGGCCTGCGATACTGCGGGTTGAAGGTCAAGGCCAGAGCGCCCAAGGTGCGCCCGTGAAAAGCGCGCCGCAAGGCTAGTATCTTAAAACGGCCGGGACGAAGGCTCGTCACCAGCTTCAGAGCCGCCTCGATGGCCTCGGCGCCGCTGCTGCACAAAAAGACCTTTCCCTCCGGCAGAAGGGCGGCGAGGTTTTTCCTCAGTTCGTCCCGCGCGGCGCATAGAAGGCCGGGGGACGTGGTCCAAGGTGAAAGAAGCGCCTTTTGCGCCGCCTCCGTCAGAACAGGGTGACAGTGCCCAAACAGGGCCGACCCATTCCCGCAAAGAAAATCGACGTAGCTCCGACCTTCAGCGTCCTTGACCTCCGCGCCGCTGCCGGAGACGAGTTCTAACCCGCGGCCGCCGTAAAGGTTCGACACAGGGTGGTTCCTCCGCCGGCGAGAGCGCGGGATATGGGGCTGTCCTTGCGGCTGTCGGCCAGAATAACCTTCGCCACGCCGCCGTCCAGGGCCTCACGCGCGGCCAGCAGCTTCCTTTTCATGTTGCCCTGGGCCAGGGATTCCAGCTCGCTCCAGGCATCAAGTCCGGCGGTCCGAACCCGGCTGTCGGGGTCCGCCACGTCGCGCAGGATCCCCGGAACGTTACTCAGAATGATCAACACGTCCGCGCCGACAGCGGAGGCCGCGGCGGCAGCCATACGGTCGCCGTCCACGTTGAGGCTTCCGCCTTCCCCGTCCGACGCCAAAGGGGGCAGCAGGGGGAGCAGGCCCTTCTCCCACGCCTCGGCGACGGGCGCGGGCTCGAAACCACACACCGTTCCGCTGTAGTTCCCGCGCAAGACGCGCGCCCTGCCGTTTTCGACGGAGCGCAGGGTGTCCTTGCGTATGGCCCTTGCCGTTACGGCCTGGTTAGGGTAGATGGGCAAAGACCCCACGCCCAGCGCACCCAGCTTCCACGCCAAATCCACGGAGTAGCGGCTGCAAGCGGCCTCAAAAAGCGCCAGTTCCTTTTCTCCGACAAAACGGCTGCGGTAGCCGCTGGGACTCGTCACGTAAAGGGGCTCCACGCCGCAGGAACGGCACATGGCCTCCATAGGACCACTTGCGCCGTGCACCAGCACCCACCGCTCGCCCCCTCGGACGCGCGCGGCCAGTTCTACCAGAAGCCGCGAAGGGTCGTTGCCCATCGCTCCACCGATCTTCGCCACGCCCACTCCTACTCCAAGAACGTCGTTTTTGAGAATCTTCGCCAGATCCGCCACCCGTTATCACACGTCCTTTCCTATCTTAGTCCTATCCTAAAAGTGGGACGATAATAAACCAAAGTATTTTTAATGTCAATAACTAAATTTAATTTTATCAAAAGGCTTATAGAAGTAATACGAAGTATAAATAAGCGGGGCGCGGAGCCCCACAAGGGCTTAATCAGCGCTTTCTTTTTCTCATAGAAGCGCTGATTATGGGGTTCTTAGGGGTCTTAGACCCCTAAGCAGGGCGTGGGGCAGAGCCCCGCAAGGGGTTAATCAGCGCTTTCTTATATCTCGTCGCAGAGGTTTTCAGCCAGACGCACCTCAAGTTCTTCTCTTTTCCCGAAGCGCGGGAGAAGGAGCATCAGCTTCGTCATCAGGGCTTCGCGGGTCATGCCCTCCGCAGACAACGCCCCCAAGTCCAGAGCCTTGCGTCCCACCTCATAATGCGAGGGGTCGGTGCCGCCGAAAGAGGACTGAGTCCGCAGGATAAAGGGTATCGACGCCGCTCCCCGCGCGATGGGGTCCAGCAGGTTCTCGTCCAAAAGATCCTCCGCGCTGGGAACGCCTCCGAGTCCGTAGGCCTCCAGCACCACGGCTTTGGGCGCGGAGGCCGCCACAATGGCGTCCAGGCTCGCGGCCTTCATGCCGGGGAACAGGGATATCAGCGCGATGTTCGTCTCGAAAACGGGGGAGCCGGCCCAAGGGCGCGAGGGGGAAAGTTTCGGCGTCTGGGGCGTCAGCCATGCCACCTTGTGGCTGGTCTTGTCTTTCATCTCACCCAGCAGGGGATAGTCCACGCTGGCGAAGGCCTTTTTGCGGTGACTGTCGATTTTGAGGGCCTTGGGCCCGTGGATCAGTGCGTCAGCAAAGGCCACGGCCACTCCACGGCGTTTATAGAGGGCCAACTGCAAGGCGAACTGGAACGCGGCGTAAATGTTATCGGCGGCATCGCCGTTAGGGTCGCCCGCTGGGTGCATAGAGCCCGTAAGGATCACCGGGATAGCAACGTCGTGCAGCAGGTAGGAAAGGGCCGAGGCCGTCCAGGCCAGAGTATCCGTCCCGTGCAATATCACCGCCGCGGTGCAGACCGCGGTGCGCTGCCGGATAGCGTCCGCCAGGGTCAGCCAGTCGGCGGGGGTCATGTTGGAGCTGTCCTTGGAAAAAACGTCCACGATTTCCACGTCGTGGTCGAAGCCCATCAAAAGGGGGCACGCCTGAAGCAGCTTTTCCCCCGAAAGTCCCGGCGTCAAGCCGCGCTCAGAGTGTACGGAGGCGATCGTTCCTCCCGTGGCGA
Organism: Synergistaceae bacterium; assembly: GCA_031280275.1. GTDB lineage: Bacteria > Synergistota > Synergistia > Synergistales > Aminobacteriaceae > JAITGK01. The sequence goes on along the minus strand of JAITGX010000110.1, from coordinate 12,981 downwards.
GCAGCAAAAATTTCATGTTTCGTCCTCCTCCCTCGTCTTCCTCCGCTGCGGTGTTACCGCGGCCGCGCGGCTACTGCTGGCCCGCGCTTACCGCCTTGGCCATGTTTCGGCCCAGCTCGGCGCACTGCTCCAAGTCGGCCGGGGTTGGGGCGGTGAACACCTCCACTTCAGGACCCACCCTTTCCAGCTTGACAGCGTCGGCAAAGGCCCGCAGCGCGGCCAGGGCCCCCTTGCTCCAACTGTAGCTCCCGGCTATGCCCAGCAGGCGGTTTTTCGGCATCCGATTGATCAGCTTCTCGCAGAGCGCAGCCACGGTGGGGAAAAGCACGGTGTTGTACGTACAGCCCAGAAGCACCAGCCCCTTGTAGCGCCAGATGTCCCGGAGGATCAGCGACATGTCCGACCGCGAGGCGTCGTAGAGACGGACGTTCTTCACCCCACCCTCGCAGATCCCCCCGCAGACCGCCTCCGCCATGTGCCGGGTGTTGCCGTACATGGAGCCGTAGGCCACCACCACGCCGCATTCCGTGTCGTGCCTGCTCCAGCGGTCGTAAAGCTCCGCCACCTGGCCAATATCCGTGCGGAACAGCGTGCCGTGGGCGGGGTAGATGTTCTTGATCTCCAGCCCTTTGAGCTTCTTCAGCGCGCCCTGTACCAGATTGGAGTACCGCGCGACGATGGCGGCGTAGTAGCGCAGCATTTCATCTTCCCAGCGCGGCCGTGGCTTCTCGTCGTCAAAAATGCCCCCCTCGTGGGCGCCAAAGCCCCCGAAGGCGTCGTTGGAGAAGAGGGTTTTCGTCGCGGCATCGTAAGTCACCATGCTCTCCGGCCAGTGAACCATGGGAATAGTGTAAAAAAACAACGGGTGCCCCCCTATGTCCAAACTCTCCCCGTCCTTGACCTGGACCACGTCCTCCTCGATACCATGGTAGCCTTTTAGAAGAGGCGCAGTCTTGGCGTTGCCGACAATTTTCAGCCCAGGATAAACCCGCTTCAACTGCGCTGTGAGCCCCGCGTGGTCAGGCTCCATGTGGTTCACGATCAGGTAATCCAAGGAACGCCCGGCCAGGGTTTCCGCCACCTTGTCCAGGTAGTCGTCGAACTTGGGACCCTTCACCGTGTCGATGGCGGCTGTTTTCTCACCCAAAACCACGTAGGCGTTGTAGGCCACCCCCTGGGGAAGGGGCCACAGGGACTCGAAAAGGTCCGTTTCATAGTCGTTCACTCCTACCCAAAAGGTGTCCTTCGTCACGGTAATCGCCTTATGCATCGTCAAAAGTCTCCTTTCGTCACTCAATTCGTCACTCGATAAAAATCCTGTCACTCGACCAGGAGCAGGGCCAGGTCGTTGACGTTGGTGCCCGTCGGCCCAGTCATCAGTAAGGCACTGGCGGCGTTCAAAGCGTGGTAGGCGTCGTTGTCGTCCAGCATGGCCTGGGGATCCAGCCCCTGGGCGCGAATTTTCTCCGCCGTCTCGCCGTCCACCACGCCCCCGGCGGCATCCGTGGGACCGTCCGTCCCGTCCGAGCCCGCCGCGGCGAAAGCGACGCCCTCCAGCCCCCGTATTCCCAGGGCAGCGGACAGGGCCATCTCCTGACAGCGGCCTCCCTTGCCTTTCCCCTTCAGCCGCACCACGGTTTCGCCTCCGGCGATAAAGGCCACGGGTGAACTTCGGCCTTTATGCGTACGGACGGCCTCCCGCGCCAAGGAGGCGAAAAAGGCCCCCGCCGCCGCCGCCTCGCAGTCCAAGGTAGTGGTGAGAAGCGTCACACCGAAGCCCTTTTGGGTCAAAAGTTCTCCAGCAGCCTGGCAGAGGACGGGAACGCTCCCGGTGATCTGCGTGGTCACGCCCTCCAGCCTCTTCGGCGTCTCGACGGAAAGCTTTTCCAGAATGGATTGAGGGAGCTTCAGCTTGTATTTTTTCACGATGCCGGCGGCGTCCTCGCAGGTGCTCGCGTCTGGGTGAGCCGGGCCGGACGCGATGCTGTCCAGTCGGTCGCCCAGCACGTCGGAGAGCACCACGGCTCTCACCGAGGCAGGAACGCAAGCCAGGGCGAACCGTCCCCCCTTCACGGAGGAAACGCGCTTGCGCAGCGTGTTCATCTCGACGATATCCGCGCCGCAGGCCAGCAGCTGGGACGTCATGTCCGCCAGGTCCGCCAGGGAAACGCCCTCAGCTGGAAGCTCAAAGAGCGCTGACCCGCCTCCTGAGACCAAAAAAAGCACCGTGTCCTTTTTCGTGAGTCCCTGGATCATGGACATGGCGCGCCGCGTGGCGTTCAGGTTGCGCTGTTCCAGCACCGGGTGCGCGGCCTCGAAGATTTCCAGCCGCCCGATGGGCCCCATAGAGTGCCCGTCCTTGGTGATAATGCAGCCCCGCGAGATTCTAGGCCACAAAAGCCCATAGGCCGCGTTCGCCATCCGCCACGCGGCTTTACCCACGGCCACCAGCACCACAGCCCCTCCCTCCCGGACGGGCTCTGCGGCCAAAGCTTCTCTCACCGCCTGTTCGGGCAGGACGGAGTCTATCGCCTTCTTCACCACCGCGATGGCTGTATTACGAATCGTCATGGTATCGTCCCCCTTCAAAAAACTTGGGGCTGGAGCCCCACACCCCCTTAGGGGGGTCTCAGGCCCCTAAGTCCGTTAAGGAAGCGTAGCCCCGGGGCTCCGCCCCACTTAGGGGCCTTAGGCCCCGCCCCATTAATCAGTGTTGCTTTAAGAGTTCCGTTTGTTTGGTGTTTCCTCAGTCTTCCCGGTTGCTCACCACGATGAAATGGCGCGTCTCGCAGGGACTGTGCACCTCTCCCGGCAGAGGGGTCAAAAATTCCCTGTCCCGCCCGATGAGCATGAACACCCGCCTCCCCCCGATCCAGGCCTGGTATAGAAAAAACTCCCGCCTGCTCTCCCGCTGCGGCACTCCTGGTATAACAGGCGCGTCTATCAGCTCGGAGTCCCTCCCCGCGTAATAATAGAGCGAGGGACGGCTCATCATGTATTGTATCAGAACGTCGCCCGGCTTCAGCATCCTTCGCAGCCAAAGCCCCGCATCTCGAACGGACAGCCTCTCCGCCAGGAGGTCGAAAGAACCGCCCAGGGGCAGCAGGCACACCAGGGCCAGCAGGCAAAGCTGAAACATCAATTTACGCGGTTTTCGCTGTTTTGCACACCGCCATCCGGCAAAGAGAAGAAAAAGGGAAAAGAGCGCCCAGGGGAGCACGGTCATGGACATGCTCTGCATGGTTTCCGGACTGCTGAGGTAAGCTAGGGGGAGCCCAAAAAAAATCAGCGGCACGGACAAGAGGATTTTCAGCGCTATCATTCGCTGAAAAAGGCTCACGTCGTTTCTCTCGACCGCGTCCGTCAGGTGAACGGCGCACAATGACGCTAGAGCGGGCGCCGACGCGGCCAGGAGGAAAGCGTCCCGCGAAAAAAAACCGAAAATCAGAAACACCGCTGCCCATATCAAAAGGAAAAGCAGGGGGGAATGGGGCACGGGACTGACCGGGAAAAAAAAACGACGCGGCAGGGCATTTTTGACGGCGTGAGGCAAAAAGCCCATCCAGGGGAAAAAACCTGCCGCAAGTACCAGAAAACTGGAAGAAAGGGAACCGAAGGCGGGGGCCGGGGGGTTGTAGACCATCAATGACAAGACTCCGGGGTTTTTAGCGTGAAGGAAGGAAAGGTATCCGACGGTGGGCAGGAACGTTGCCAAGAGCCCCGGCCAGTACAAAAAAGCTTCCAGGAAAAACCTCCCCCGCCCCATCAGGATGGCGTAGGTCAAAAGACTCAGCCAAGGCAGGATAATCCCGGCGGGCCCGTAAGCGACAAAGGCCAAGACGGCGGCGGCGTGCAGCAGCAGAAAAAAACGCTTATCCCGGAAGGCGTGAATGGCTCCAGCTAAGGCCGCCGAGATAAGGCAGGCGTAAAGCGAGTGGGGGGAAGCGATCTGAGACACGGTGTAGGTCAGAAGGCAGCTCCCCGTCAGGATGGCGGCGTAGTTAGCCCCCCGTGCGCCGCTTATCCGCCGGGTGGTGAACCAGGCCGCCGCGGCCATACCCAGTCCGCCCAGCATGGGCCAGAAGCGCACGGGGAACTCGAAGCCCCGAAAAAGCCACAGCGCCCCCGCCGACAGCCACCAGTAGCCCATGGCCTTCCCCGGATAGAGCAGGTCGCCTGCCCCTGGGGACGCCAGTAATCGGGACGCCAGCATCGGGCGGGCGAGGCTGCCGCCTCCCGCCATGTTCAGGGCAATCGAGGCGTTGATGCCCTCAATGGGGTCTATCAGCCCGTGATCCCCTATGCCACGGAGGAAAAGGTACGCCAGGACGGCGAAGATCAGGCAGGCGGTCCTACGCGCCGTCCACAAAGTTTCACCTTTGAGGAGAGAGATCGGCGCTGTTCTCGGCTGCGGGTTCCTCCTCCAGCGCGCAGCCGAAGAGAGTGAAGGCGCAGTCCCCCAAAGGGAAGGGATGCGCGCCCACGTAGACGCCGTTCAGTTTAACGAAAGTCCCCGACCTCAACGACGCTAAGGGGCTCGTGCGAGAAGGTTCGTAAAAAACCGCCAGAACGTTGTCTTTGGGGAGGACGGAGGGGCGCTCGCCGCCGATTTTCACGACGCAGCCGTAGTCGTTCAGACGCTCGACGGAGCGCACCCACCCTCCCACCAAGATGCGCCTGTCCTTGTAACGCCGGTCGAAAGAGGCACGGTCACGCTCCATCTCGGCGGCCAGGACGTCCGCCTCCAGCACCCCGGCCTTTTGATCCGCCAGACGGCGCTCCACCTGACGGAGAGGTTCCGCTAATTGGGGATAACCTTGGTTGACCCACGCGCTCAGAAGCTCCTGAGCCCCAACCAGGTCCTTTTCTCCTCCGTGACCCTGCACGTAAAACGTAGCGAGGACGTAGTCGGAGTAACTATCCTTCCCCTTGATCTTTTCCAGCTTTCCGCGCCACTCCGTGGGGTTCTGCGCCACGCCCCCAGTCCCGGCCAGGGAAAAAATGGCGAGCTGCGCGATGGCCCGGCAGTCCCCCTTGTCCGCTGCCTTGGCGTACCACTCGGTGGCTCTGGCGCCGTCCTTGGGCAGGCCCTCGCCGTAGTCGTACATCACCCCGATGGCCGTCATGCAACGCGGGTCGTCAGAGGCCACCATCCATTGAGACAGCGCCTCCGCGTAGTCCCCCGCCGCCCGCGCCGCTACCCCCTCCTCGTAACCCGCCCGTACACGCCCCGCCAAAAGCAGCGCCAGCATCAGCGCGCAAAAAAATTTTTTTACGAACCCCGAAGACGAAAACAAAGAGAGTACCCGGGACAAATGCGTGAAAATCATAAATCAATAATATCACTTAATTGACGGATTTCAATAGAACGGGACACATTACCTCGATAAAACACAAGCCCTTCCCCCTCACTCCAACCCCAGCATCCTCTTGGGATTGTGCCTTATCATCATCTCCAAAGCTTTTGGAGTCAGGCCATTATCAAGCAAAGCGGATAAAATTTCAGAAAAGCCCTGGGGTATCGGCGGATTATTTGCCTGGCCGAAGTCCGTCGCGAGGATACAACGCTCTGGACCAATTTCGGCAATGCCTTGAGCCATTTCCTCGATGCCGATGTGGCCCAACACGACGGTAAGGGCCGTCTTCTCAATCAAAACGCCCTCTTTGGAAAGCGCCGCCTGCAAGTCCAGCGGTACTTTCTGTGTCTCGAAGTCCGCGTGAGTGAGGACGATCTTCTTCACCCCGCGCCGAGCGGCTTCTCTGCAAAGCGCCACGGACTCGCTGATGGAAAGATGGCCGGTTGCCACGCATATGTCGTACTTCGCGGCCACGTCCAGAACGTCTAAAACCTCCGGCAGCAGGCGGCCCTCCGCGTCGGTCGCGGCGATACCGCGCCTGGGAGACGGCAGAGACCGCTCCGCTTTCATGTGGCGCCACTCGGCGCCGCCGTAATAGATGATGTGGTTCGCGGCGTGGATTGTGGGGAACCAGACGATCTTTGCTCCTAGCAGCACTTCGGCTTCAACTGCGAGGGGGTTGACGCCCCCAACAAAGCCGTTCAGCGTTATCGATCCGAAAAGCGCTTCCCGCCCCGCGTGTTTGTTGGCGAGGTACGCGCGCGCCGCCGTGCAGCCGCCGTGGAACTTCACCACCGCGCCGCGCATGGCCGCTCCGGCAACGGACTCCGCCAAGTCCAAGTCGTCAATGAGCCTCGGAAAATGGCTTGGTGTGCTGTGTACGTGCATATCAACAGCGTCGCGGAGCAGTTCGAGAGCCGCTTTTTTCGTGTCGGTGGTATTCATGGGCAGAATCCGTCGCTCAGTGACCTCAACCAGCGCATTCTTTCTCCTCCCAGCTTGTTGCCGCTGCCGGCTCGACTCATCCAGCAGACTCGTTCACTGTACGCCGTACGCCAGTGGCCCGCGAGGAAACTGCATTCTGGACATATCTAGAACTTATATACCCTCCACTCCAGGCAGAGTTTATAAAACTATAATAAAATAATTATACTTTGGTCTATGAAAAAAGCAATTGATACGTCATTCCCTTCAGGGCAAAGGCATCAAGAAGGGATAACGCCGCCCTCCCCTGCGCAGAGACGGCTGCCCGTCACTGAGAATTCGGTTTATACGTTACGTTTTCTTCGGTGAGCACCTGTTCGATTCTGCGTATTTTTGTGCGCGCGGCTGACTTCTTGCGCCTGCCCAGCTCTACCACGAGGCCTTCTATAAGCGTAAGCACCGGTACAAGCGAATAATGCCGCTGGGTTGGAGCGGCGTACAAGGTAATGTTCGCGTGCTGAACGGCGGGGCACACCGGATGATTGGTTATCAAGATCGTGGGAAGTTTATTTTTGGCCGCAAATTCAACGGCGTTCAAAGTACGTGTCGCAAAATGAGGCCAGCCAAGAGACAGCATAAAGAGAACATCGTTCGGCGTGAAGTTCAAAAGCTCGTCGTAGAGCTGGTCTGAACCTATGGCGTCCAACAAAAATGCGTTGTGTGAAAACTGCTGCAGCATATAGTAGAAGTAAAAAGCGACGGCTTTCGTGGAACGTGTTCCAAATATCCCGATCTTACCGGCTCCATCCAGAATATCCGCCACGATTTTGAAGTCATTCAGCAACTGCGGCGTGGCGGTGTTTTGCACGGCTTCTACGTTGTCCCTCGCTACCCATGTGAACGTGGATTCTTCAGGGTCGTCTTCACTGAAGTTATCTAACGAACGTTCCAGTTCCCACCAGACCGAAAAGTTGTTTTTGAAGAGCGTTTTGTGCATGTCCTTTTGCAAGTCCCGGTAGGTGTCGTATCCTAAAGCCTTGGTGGTTCTCACCACCGTGGAAAGGCTGGTGTTGGACGCCTCCGCCAAGGCTTCCATGGAGTAAAACGCCGCTTCCTGATAATGGCTCAAAATATATGCGCAAAGCTCCCTTTGCCGATGAGGCAGGTTTTGCGCGGCGGCGTTCAGCGTGGAAAAAACGTTGGACTGGCGTTCGGCAATCGACTCCATCTTACTCATCAAATACACGCTCTCTTTCAAAATAAAAAATCAAAGCCTCCAATATCCTAGAGTTGGAGTTCAGGAAACGCAAGCGGCAGATGCGCTCTTGAAAATTTGACATATTTTATTAGCAAAATTTATAAAAAAGAGTTGACATTTTTCTTTTGGTGCTCTATGCTTCCTAGCAATAAAGCTCAACAATCAAAATTGTAAAAATTCCATGACTTATTTGCGCTTAAATCACTTTTCAAATAAACCTTGAGCAATCCCTGAAGTATCTGAATCGACGTCATAAAGACAGGGGATTTTTTCAAGGGCAGCGGCGATACCGGGGAGGTGACTGTCAAAAAATACCAATAGTGTTCGCAGAGCGGCGTAAGCGCGATTGGAGCTATTTTTTTAGAAGCGCCGCTTAATGGGGGGGTCTATGACCCCTAAGCGGGGCGTGGGGCAGAGCCCCGCAAGGGCTTAGTCAGCGTTTCCTTTTGTTTATCTATTTAGTTATTTATCTATTTAGAAAGGGTGATAGCGGTGAAAACGCGCGATGTGACGTTTTACAGTGAAGGCAGCCTCATGAAGGGAACGATATACCTCCCCGAAGACTACAAAGAAGGCGAGAAGCGGCGTTGTATTGTGGCCAACTCTGGCTGGACGGGCTTGAACAAGGTTTATCCCGCCCTGTTTGCCCGCGCGATGACGGCTCACGGCTTTGTCTGCATGGGGTTTGACTACCGCGGGTTCAAGCCCAGCGGCGGAACGCCCAAGTACACGACGCTGGAGATGGAAGTGGACGATATTTGCAACGCCGTCACGTTCGTGAAGACCCAATCTGAAGTGGACGCTGAGCGCGTCGGCCTGATCGGCTGGGGTACGGGCGGGGCGGTGTGCGTCGCCGTGGCCGCCAGGGATGAAACGGTAAAGGCGGTCGCCATGCTGAATTCCTTTGTCAATGGGACGCGCTGGATGCACATGGGCATGGGAAACGACAAGTATTACAAGATACTGCGCATGCTGGAAGAAGACAAAAAGACCCGTGTCACCACCGGTGATCCGGTACTCCGCCATCCTTACGTCTGCTATCCCAACATCGAGGAGAGCGGCGGCTTTTACGTGGATCAAACGCTGAAAAAACTGAACGGAGGCGTGGACGCCTCGATCGCGAAGGACAACGACGGCGAGGAATTTCCCACTCCCATGTCCACGGTGATCGGGGAGTCCTTCCTCCGTTTCAATATCGAGGAGCTTTTGCCGAAGCTCGCGCCGCGCGCCCTGTTCATAGGGCATGGCCGCTACAACGAGCTGCACGACAAGGTGGAGGCGGAGGAGGCGTACCGCCTCGCCAAAGAACCCAAGCTGCTCTATTGGGTGGAGGGCAAACACAACGAGTGGATGTTCGACAACGACCCGAAGCTGAATGGTCTGACGGCGGCAATGGCGGAGTTTTTCAAAAAACATCTGTAGTAACATCTGTAGTCCGGATAAAACGCGCCCCCGTGGGGCTTTGCCCCACACGGGCGCCCTTTATATAGAATTGAGAAAAGAGGAGGATGAAAGGGCATGTTCGGACCGTATGAAATGCTGATGGATTTCGGTTTGATGTCTATCATTTTGGTGATCGCGCACCTTATCCGGTCAAAAGTGAAGATTTTTCAGTACATATACCTTCCCAGCTCACTCATAGCGGGTTTCCTGGCTCTGATCGGCGGGTGGCAGTTCCTCAATGTGATTCCGTTCGCGGCGCGGCAAAACGGGCCGCCCTACATGAGTTCCTATCCCTACCTTCTTGTCGTGGTTCTTTTTGCGACGCTGTTTTTCGGCGGCAGTGAAAAGAAAAACAAGATCTCCCTGAAGAACGTGGTCAAGGACGTCGGCGACACCTTTTTCTATAACCTGGCCAGCGAGACGTTCCAGTTCGGGGCCGCGCTGTTGTTTGGGGTTATGGTTCTGGAGGTGGTGTTCCCAGACCTCAACAAGGGCTTCGGCCTGATGCTTCCGGCGGGCTTCGTCGGCGGTCACGGATACGCCACCGCCATTGGAACCACCCTGAAGAACTACGGCTGGGAAGACGCCATGACCGTGGGCTACACGTCGGCGACGGTGGGTCTGCTGTCGGGGCTTATCGTGGGCATGATCCTCATCAATATCGCCACGCGCAGGGGCTGGACGCGCCTGGTCAAGGATATCAAGAGCCTTCCGGACAGTATGCTCACCGGTTTCGTCAGAGAGGAGGAAAGGGTCTCGATGGGGCGCGAGACCGTGAGCCCCATCGCGCTGGACCCCTTCACCTGGCATTTCGCCCTGGTGATGGCCGCCTTCGCGGTGGGCTATGCCGCTTATAACCTGACAAAAACCGTGATGCCCGGCAAGTACGAGATACCGATGATGTGCCTTTCCATGCTGGCCGGAGTTGTGATTCAAAAGGGACTGGACGCGATAAAGCTTGGGCATTACGTGGACAAGCACGTCATTAACCGCATAGGTTCTTGGGTGACGGACTATTTGGTGGCGTTCGGCATTGCGAGTATTCAAGTGTCGGTCGTCGTCAAGTACGCGGTCCCGATGGTCCTGCTCTTTCTGTTCGGTATCGTCATTATCACTTTGTTTTTCCTGTTGTTAGCGCCCAAGGTCTTCCATAATTTCTGGTTTGAGCGCGGCATCTTCGTATTCGGCTGGAACACGGGCGTGGTGGCCATAGGCGTCACCCTGCTCAGGGTGGTCGATCCCATGTTCAAGAGCAAAACCCTGGAGGACTACGGCATGGCGTACATCTTCATCTCGTTCATCGAGATCGCCGTCGTCTCCGGGCTTCCGATTCTGGCGGCCAATGGGACGATAATGCTGCCCGCGATCGCGCTGCTGACCGCGACGGTCGTCTGCATCGTCCTTGCCGCGGCGCTGAACGGGTGGCATGGAAAGACTCCTCTCGCGGAGCTGAGAACCGGAGAGAAAGAAATCGTCGATGAGCTGGCGAAAGAAGAGGGTATCGCGTAAAGGGCGGAGGACGCGATGCTGGATTACATCGTCTGCGGGGCCGCGATATGCCTCATGGTATACGCTTGGGGGCGGCTCAAGAAAAGGGCCGCCCTGGGGAAGTTCTCGGAGGCCAAAGAGCACCTGACGAGGAAAGAATACCGGGAAGCCCTGCTGCTGTATCAGGAAATCGCGGGCGAAATGCGGTACGAAACCGAATATTGGTACGATCTCGCCATAACGCTGGCGGCGATGGGCTCGAAGGCGGACTCTTTGTCGGCGCTCGAAAAGCTGTTCCGGCTGACCCCGGAACACGGACCTGGCCGAAAACTGGAACACGCGCTCAAATTGAATTAGCGATAGGTTTAAAAAAAAGGAGATACCGATGAAAAGAAGCATAGCGGTATGTTTGTTGTTGTCGCTGTTGTCATGTTCCGCCTCTGCCGCGCCGGTTCCGCCGTTCAAAGCCGCCGTCGTGCAATTCAATCCGGCGTTGAACGAGCGGGATAAAAACATCGAGGCATTGGCCGCGGCTTTCGAGACGGGCATGAAAAACGGGGCGAAGCTTCTCGTCGCTCCTGAGATGTCCACGACCGGCTATCATTACGACGACAGAGACGCCATAGCTCCTTTTGTTGACACCATTCCGGGCAAGGCCACTGAGGCTTTTTCGAAGCTCACGGCGGAGTACGACGCCTATGTGGTGTTCGGCATGGCCGAAGTGGACAGAAAAACCGGCCTTTATTATAATTCATCCGCTCTTGTGGGACCCGAAGGGGTCATAGGCTCCTACCGCAAAACGCACCAATGGGAAGCCGAGGAGCATTGGTCGGTGTTTGGCGATCTTGGAGTCCCGGTCTTCGGCACAAAACTCGGCCGTATCGCCATCAATATTTGCATGGACGCGGCATATCCCGAGGCTGCCCGCCTGGCGGCGCTGAGCGGCGCGAATATAATGGCTTTCCCAACGAACTCCACGTCGCAGGCCATTGCGGCGCTGCCCGCCCGAGCCATGCAGAACGGGCTCTACATCCTCAGCGCGAACAGGTCGAACACCGAAAAAAGTTTTCACATGATCGGAGGCAGCGCGATTTGGTCTCCGGACGGGGAATGCCTCGCTTCCACTCCGCTTGGAATGACCGTAAGCGACGACGTGCATGAAACGCGCTTCGCCTACGCGGACATCGACCCCGCAAAATACAGCAACAGGGGAAAGGACTTGCTGGCGTTCCGCAGACCCTCTTTGTACAAAGACCTCATGCTGCACGTCGGGCCTTGGAACTACGCCAAGACAACCGAACCCAAGGAGCTGACGGCGCTGCTTGTCCAATTTCAACCTGGAGAAAGCCGGGCCGCAAACGTGAAAAAAATGCAGCACTTGATCGACGAGGTGCTTTCTACAGGCGGTTCGGGAAAACCGGATTTGATCGTCCTGCCGGAGTTGGCCGTCAACGGCGCAGCCCGGGCAGACGGCAAGAAAGACGCCGATTTTTTCTCTGACTTGGCCAAGGCGAGAAGAGCCTATGTGGTTGGGAGCTTCGTCGAAAAAGAGGGCAAGTCCTGGTACATAACGGCTGCCCTGTTCGATCGTGACGGAAACGAGGTCGGACGCTACCGCAAAACCCACCTCAGCAAAGGAGAGCGCGCGTGGGCGGCGGCGGGGGACCAGATCAAGGCGTTCAAAACCGACGTTGGTATTATCGGGGTAATGCTTGGAGACGAGGTTTGGTATCCTGAGATATTCGGGATTCTCTCGGTGTACCGAGCGGATGTTATCGCGGTGCCCTCGTCTTGGAAGCGCTCTGATGGAGGACAGATGGTCTTGCCAAAGGAAATATCCGCGAACAAATATCCCGACGGCGGGATGGCGCTGTGGGATTCCGTGGCCATGAGCGCGCAGGCTTATACCCTGATAGCCAACTATACGGGAGAGGACTACTTTGGAGGCAGCGGTATTTACACGTTAGACCCTCTTTATGGGCTCGACCAGCCGACGTACCTTCAAAGAGAAGAGAAAGCTCTTTTGGTGAAATTCCGTACCGTTCAGCCCGAATGGTGGTTCAATCAAGAAATGCTGATTAACTCGAGACGTACCCCATACTACATGCCATTGATAACCGAATAGGTCAAGGTTGTTGACGGCGTGCTGGCGTCACCCTAGAGCGTGGAGCGGAGCCCCGCTGCTGGACCAGCAAGGCAGCCGGTGTTCCGTTACCCAAATCCGCAGGCAAGTTCAAGGAGGGAGTTTGCTTTTTTAACGAAAGCAAGTATAATGGTATAAAGGTATAAAAATCCCTTGCGGGGTTTTGCTTGGACAAGCGCAAAAATCTTGTGAAAGAGAGCTAAATATCGTGTGTTTTACGGATGACATCGCTAATTTAAGTTGGTATAATGGCCACAGGGCCACAGGGCCACAGGGCCACAGGGCCACAGGGCCACAGGGCCACAGGGCCACAGGGCCACAGGGCCACAGGGCCACAGGGCCACAGGGCCACAGGGCCACAGGGCCAC
>JAITGX010000047.1 GCA_031280275.1 Synergistaceae bacterium | reverse complement strand
TCCAGCCCTCCAATCACGATCTCTGCGGCGTCTTTTGGGCCAATGTACCCCATAATTCCGCACAAAACGCCCACTCCTTTCAAAAAGCTTGAGGTTCTGCCTCAAAAGGCTCCCCTTGCTCCCTGCGGGTCAATTATCCCTGGGTTCTTAAATTGAACTCGTAACGTATTGTGTAACATATTATAAGGGATATCTGCCCTGGGGGCCGCGCCGAAGGCTATGGAGTCAACGCGCCTTTCAGGTCGATGCCGTCGGTATGCCAGTTTTTCACTAGGGTTTGTTTTAAAATTCCTATTTGACTATAAATACATTCAAAAAAGCGCCTAAAAACGGCGGTTTTTTGTTGGCATAGCTAATTTTTAAACACGCATTAGGTGGTTTTAGGCCTGTACCGGAGCTTTGTCTTTAGGCGGAAGGGGCGTCAGGTAGCCGATGACCATTAGAAGAACACCCAGCCCCAGAAACGAAAAAACGCGGGTTAGTCTGCCGCTTCCGGTCAGGTCCGCAAAGAAAAGTTTCATGATATTGCAGGACAGCAATGCCGCTCCGATATTCCATATGCGCCTGTGCCCAGCATTTTTGCTGCCGATACGCATCATGCCCAGGCTCCACAGTCCCCACAGCAGGGTGACGGTGGTTTGAAAAACGTGATCTTTCCAGAGGGCGGGCAAGGTAAAGGGTGTACCGCCATAAAAATGAAAAATCCGCGCAGTTTCCACTGTGGAGAAGGCCATCATCAGCACGGTGCACACCGCTATGCCGATCCTGCCCGTCATCCATGCCTCGAAATCAGCGTAAAGACGCGCCACGCGCAGGTGCCACCAGGTCGCGCTGAAAAAGATCGTTACCTCAGCGAAGGCCAGGGGGTTAAGCAAGGGAAGGTAGGTCATAGGAGATGAGTCCCCCGCCAGAAGGAACGAGGAAACCGCCCAAAGGCATAGCAGCATGCACAGCGCCCCGCAGCCCACGAGACTGTAGTTTCTGCGCCGGACCGGTGAAGTCCGGGCCATTATTCCCTGACCGGAGGCGGTTACGTTGACGATCAGCGCTAGAAACAAAACGATCAGCAGGTCAATCCAGTACAGATTGACCTCGTTAAAATTTCTGGAAAACCAGTAGCTCAGCTCCGCCGTGACCATCATGATGCATAAAATGAAATTTCCGCCGTGCATGTAGGAAAGGGGCACTTCCCAGGCTTCAGCCGCGCCGAGGTCCCTTTTCACCTCGCTTCCCAAAAGGGTGAGGGTCAAGGTTTGTCCCAAAAAGAATATCGGCCATGCGAGCGCCCCCATTTCGGCCAAAGGATGCCCTCCCGGAAAGGACAGAAACTCGGCCAAAGGAAAGGGGCCGTGCCCTTCAAAGATCGCACTGGCGAACAGGTACAGGGCGAGGAGGGAGGGAACCGCCGCTGGTATTTGGGCGAACCACGAGCCGAAACTTTGTCCCGCCAGCAGAAAAAATACTCCGCACATGGTGAAGAAGGCAAGCAATACATAAAAAGGGAATACAAATATGCCGGAGGTGAACGCCCAGCAGCTGACAAGCCCGTAGAGCCACAGTAATCCCCACCCAAACAACAATTTCATGTCGGGAGCGCTGGCGACGAGAGGTTCGCCCTTAGCTTTGCGGCTCGCGTACATGGCCGCGAAAAAACAGGAAAGAGACGAAAACGCCGCCAAAATCCCTATAAGAAAGCGTGAAGATGACGAGGCGGAGAACAAGAAAAGGAACGCTGGACCCGCCACCTGAAGGGTGGCGCCCGCCGCGCGAATCTTGAAATCTTTTAGCTTTATCCCCGTCAAAGCGGCGAGACATCCAAACAGCAGCCAGACGAAGGCCACTCCCTGCGGCGGCAAGCTAAGCGGGATCGCTACGTTGGCAAAAAATATCCCGGTGCAAAGCGAGATTTTTACGAGCTTACCAAGCTCACCAGCGGCGCGGTCAAGCCTGCGCTGCAGAAAATACCCCAGCGAGACGTACAGCGCTCCAAGTGCGTAAGCAGTAATGGCGGCGAAATCGCCCTCATGCCACGTCAGGGGAAACTGAAGCGAACAAAACGCCACGGGAGTCCCCGCCAACAAGATGGCGTCGGTTGTCCGACCTAACGAAAAGTCGCCCCGCAGGATCATACGGACGGTCACGCTGGTGTAACCCAGAAAAAAAAGGATAAAAAATGGCTCTACTCTGAAAAAATTATTCAGTGGATAATCGAAAACACACCAGGCGGCCGCGGCTACGTATGTGCCTATGAAACCCAGCAGGTTTAAGCTTCGCCACGAGCGCAGATACGCCGCCGCAAAAACTCCCAGGTCGAGAAGGGAATAGTAAGAAAAGAGCCAGAAGTGATCGACCGTCCCTGACGCCGCCTTCACGCCGGCCAGGGTTGGTGCAGCGAAACCGACGGCGGTAGCGCACCAAGCCAGAGCTTCTGAGTCCTGCTTCAAGGCCAGGATGCCGGAGCAAACTATCGTCAGAGCGGTCAGGGCAAGCGCCGGTCCCACGGGCAATAAGCCGTCAATCATGCTGGCGGCAAAGAGAGTCAGGTAAAACAGACCTATGCCGACCCCCTGCATTATGAGCGCGTGGGTGCGTCGCTTATGGCGGAGCTGCCATCCTGCTGCCATCAGCGCGACGGCGATAAGCGCCACGAAGGCGAGGCGTGCCTCGGCGCTCGTAAACAAACGGGCGTTCGCCACTAATGCACTCCAAATTCTTGAAACGAAACTCAAGATAGCCGATGCGCTGCGCGTTCCGCCCGTCCATGCGGCTTTCACGGCCGCCGGAGAGGCGCTCCACGTGTACTGGATAAGGAACGCCACGCCCACAACCAACGCTATCACTCCCAGCACCGTCCATAAGGTGCCTCTGTGAGCGTACTCCCGCAACGCGGATATCGTTTTTCCCCAGGCGAGGCGCTTGGCCTCCCACCCCATTTCCTGTTCTTCACGTGAGGGCTCAAGAAGCGCTTCGTCGCTTTCGGCAGTCGCCTCCGTCAAATATTCGGCGGCTGCTTCAACGCTTTGCGCTGCGACCGGCGTTTGGGCATGGAGTGATAACTCTTCGACCTTGTCGAGCTGACAGGCAAGGCCGGTGTCAAGCGGTTCGTCTTCGGATTTGTTCGGGACTTCAATACAGGCTTCGAGGGCTTCGAGACGGGCTGCCAGCTTTTTCGTCTCGGCGAGCAGGCAGTTTATGTGGAAGTCGCGCTCTTCTTCAGTTCTCTTTTTCTCTTTTTTAGCCGAATCATAAGCCGCTGCGAGTACAAGTAGTATTCCCAGAATCAACAATACTCCCATGCCAATCCTCCTCCTTTCGAATTAGTTTTTACAAGCCGCTTCGGAGCAGGTCATGGAGGTGGATCATTCCCAAAGGAGCTTTTCCTCTCGTCCCGTCCATCACTATCAGGACGCTGATCTCGCGCTCCTCCATGATCCGAACGGCGTCGGCGGCCAAGCGACTCGCCTCAATGGTGCTGGGGGCACGGGTCATGAAGTCCCCAATACGGCGGTTCAGCGCCTCTACCCCGTGGCGTTCCAGCAGGCGGCGCAGGTCGCCGTCGGTGAAGATGCCTGTCAGCTCCCCCACCTTATCCACCACGCAGGTGGCGCCGAATTTTTTGTCCGTGATTTCAAAAAGGGCGTCCTTCACCGAGACGTTTTCCTCCACCTTGGGGAGCTGATCCGGCGGACCGAGCACGTCAACGACGCGGGTCAGAAGACGCCGCCCCAAGGTCCCGCCCGGGTGAAAGACAGCAAAATCCTCCCTGCGCAGGCCACGCAGCCGCGCCGCCATCCCGGCCAGGGCGTCCCCCATCACCAGCTGCAGCGTCGTGCTGCTGGTGGGTGCGAGCCGCAGAGGGTCCGCCTCGGACTCCACGCCCGCGTTCACGACGATGTCCGAGTGTCGCGCCAGGGGTGAGTCCGGGGTTCCCGTCACTGCGATCACCAGGGAGCCTAGCCTCTTGAAATAGGGCAGTACCGCCAGCACCTCCGCCGTGTTTCCGCTGTTGCTGACGAAAAGGCCCACGTCCTCGCGGCACACCATGCCCAGGTCGCCGTGCATTCCCTCCGCGGCATGGAGGAAAAAGGAGGGTGTTCCCAGCGAGGCCAGAGTCGCGGAGATTTTGCGTCCCACGTGGCCGGACTTGCCCAGACCCACTACGACGACCCGCCCCCGGCAGGAGTGAATGGCCCGCGCTGCCTGCACTAGCTCTGTGCCCATCCGGTCCGCTGCCCGCGCCAGCTCCGCAGCCTCGCGGCGCATGACGTCTCGCCCCGTTTGAAGCAGGTTCCCGTCGTCGCAGTCCACGCCTTCACGCTCCCAGGGCAGGGGAGTCATGCGTCCGACCCCGCGAGGTTCAAACCCGCCCGCACCCTGTGGATGGCCAATACCTGGTCCAGAAAATTACCCATTTTATGAAGGGAGATCATATTAGGGCCGTCGCTTTTGGCCTGGTCCGGGCACGGGTGCGTTTCCACGAAAAGCACGTCGATGCCCACTGCCGCCGCTGCCCGCGCCAAGGGCAAAGCCATCGTCCGGTCTCCTCCGCTGGCTCCTTTAAGGGCTCCAGGCCTCTGAACGCTGTGGGTGGCGTCAAAGACGACGGGGCAGCCTAAAGCGCGCATTGTCACCAAGGAGCGCATGTCCACCGCAAGCTGATGATAGCCCGCCGCCGTCCCCCGCTCGCACAGGAGCACGCGGGCGTTCCCCGCCTCACGGCACTTGTCCACCACGTTCGTCATGTCCTCCGGGGCAAGGAACTGCGCTTTTTTGACGTTCAGAATTTTGCCCGTCCTGGCGGCTGCCGTTAACAAGTCCGTCTGACGGCAAAGGAACGCCGGTATCTGGATGACGTCCACCACCTCGGCGGCGGGCTCCGCCTGCCAGGGTTCATGAATATCCGTCACCAGGGGAACGTCAAGTTCCTTCTTGATTTGCGCAAGCTGCTCCAGTCCCTTTTCGATGCCGGGACCGCGCCAGGAGGACATCGAGGTGCGATTGGCCTTGTCGAAGGACGCCTTGAAAATATAAGAGATACCCCGTGCCGCGCAGAGCCCGCTCAAAGTCCGGGCGACTTCTATCCCTAACTCCAGGCTCTCCAGAGAACAAGGGCCCGCCATCAGCGTCAGGCCCCCGTCGCCAATCGAAAAATTCCCGATGTCATAATCCGCGCGGCTGTCAAAATGAAGACACAACTTTTCCATTGTCGTCAACCCCTTATTATTTTATTGTACACCCAAGCGAAATGACAGTATAAGTGTGATTTTGGATGGTAAGAGTGGAGGTGTGACAAATGAAAAATCTTTAAATTCATGAATTTAGGAATTGATAAAGAGTGGTGATTGTGAATCTTGGTGCCGAACGCGGGACTCGAACCCGCACAGACCAAGGTCTACGGGATTTTAAGTCCCGGGTGTCTACCAATTCCACCAGTCCGGCAGTTTAATAAGAACATGAGGCATTTATTACAGGAACAGTTTATCACAAAATCAGAACATATTGCCAGGGTTGAGGATACCTTAACGGCGAATGGCGTGGATACGAAGGTTTGCGATCCTCGGGAACGGCGTGGCGGAACAGCGTGAACTTCTCAGATAGGTGCTACCACGATCGTGGGAAAATTACACGCAAAATTTTTATCACATGATAACAAACTTCCCATTCCAAACGCGAATTACCACCAGACCTGCCTATCTCTTTTCCGCACCATTGTTTTCTCGTGGTTTTGCGTTATTATTTATAAAAAGAACAGCGGCGCGCGTCCTACGTCAGAAGGACAAGAAGGACAAGAAGGATAAAGGGGGGTACGTGAGGTGTCTTTCGCATTGTACGGGCTTCAGCTCGGACAGACGGTGAGGATCAACGGCTCCGTTTACACGGTCAAAGCGATGATCGAATTTCGTCAGGGCTCCTTCTGGTGGAAGGAGTACACGCTGGAACAGGCCTTTGACGGTGATATCGTTTGGCTTTCCGTGGAGCGCGGCGAGGCCATCCCTGTTTGTCTCCTCTTCCGTCCCGTGGACGCCGCCTTCCTCTCCGGGGAAAGGGTCGTTTACGAAGGGCGGGAATACAGCCTCCATGAGTCGGGACTCGCGGAGGTGCGTGACTTTTTGGGGCACACGAGCGCCCGCGTGGGCGACGTCGTTGAGTTCGCCGAGTACCGGGACAAGACGGGGCTCCTGCTGAGCCGTGAGCAATGGCCGGACAGAACCAAGTACAGCGCCGGCGCCGAGCTTCCCAAGGGCAAGATCGCGGGGGTTTCCAGCGCGCCCGGTTCCAGGGAAACGTGCATGCCCACTCTGCCTCTGGGTCAGGAACTGCGGATTCACGGCGAGACCTACGTCGTCGCGTCTAGGGTCGGGTACCGGCAGGGCGCTTTCACCTGGGTAGAGTACGAGCTGCGGCCGCCTAGGGGACCCAACGTCTGGCTTTCTGCAGAGCGCGGCGGCGAGGATGGAAATGCCTGTCTGTTGAGCCTTCACCGTTCCATTCCCTATACCGACGTGCAATGGCTGGAGCGCAGCGCCCTGTATTTCGGCGTCGTCTACCAGTACGTTGAAGGCGGAACCGCCAACGTGATCGATTTCGAGGGGGGCGACTACGACTACAACGAGCGTTTTTCTTTCACCAGCTACCGATCCGGCGGCAGCAAAATTCTGAGTTGCGAGATATGGGAGGACGAGAAAGAAGCATCCATAGGGGAGGAACTGACTATGCCGGAGGTGCAGCTATCGCGCTGCGCCGCTCCGGCCGAGGGCTTCGCGCCTTCCAAGAAGAAAAGGCGATGTTTCCCTGCGGCAATACTGTTATTTTTCCTTGCCGCTCTCGTTTTTGTTTTCTTGATTCCCACGGCGCCCGCCATTGGGGCGCGGCTGGCGTCGAATTCGTCGTTCCAGCACGTGACGCCGGTAACGCTCCCGAACGGGAAGAAGGCCCAGGTTTATGCCACGGCCCTCTCGCCGAACGAGGCTTGCCGCGCCATCATCGAACTGGATCCGAAGCACGTTCAGTACGTGACCACGGCGGCGGGGACGGAAAGTGGGGATGCGGGCGAGCGCCTGGTGCAAACCAGCCGTGAAACCGTGATGATCTACGTCTCCGAGGACGGAAAAACCCTGGCGCAGGTCAGTGAGCGGGACATGGGAAGGGGCGGGAGCTACGCCGCCTATCGCCCGCGCAACTCAGCGAGGCTGCTGGGGCTGTACCACAACAGCCGGAGATGGTTCGACGCGGGCAAGCGCAGGTCAGTGGCGGAAATTCAGGCGTTCCCCATGGACACCAGGAACTACGACTCCCTGGTCGCCAGCGCCCGTCAGGCCAGCGTCAGCGCGCGGCGCTCCTCCGGTGGAGGCCGGAGCTTTGGAAAATAAGGCAGGTGTAGGTGCATGTTGATTTTGGAGGCGTTCCTGTACGGCGTCATCTCGATTTTCCTGTTGATGTTGGGTTATTATCTGCTGGACTTCATCGTTCCCTGCGACTTTTACAAAGAGATATTCGAGGAAAAAAATGAGGCGGTGGGCGTGCTGCTGGGAGGGCTCTTCGTCGCCATGGGGCTCATTATCCGGTCGGCCGTGATTGGTGGGGAGGCCCACCCAGTGGAAAGCCTAGGGGACGGCATTTTCTTCACCCTCGTTTACTCCGGCGTCGGCCTCGTCCTGTTTTTGAGCAGCTACATGCTGCTGGCCCTGCTTCTGCGCAGATATGACCTGAACAAGCACATTGATGAGCACAACACGGCTGCCGGCATGGCACTGGCGGGGTTTTTCGTCGCCATCGCACTGGTCGTCAGCGGAGTGATCCAGTAGCCGTGCTTGCGGAAAAAGTTTCAGGTCTCGGATCGAAGCCCTTTGATCCGGGTTTTTTGCTTTTCGCCACCCTTATCGTCTCGGTATGTTCTATTGTGTACGAGTTGATCGTGGGCAGCCTTAGCTCCTACTTGCTGGGCGACAGCGTGCTGCAGTTTTCCCGCACCATCGGCCTCTACCTTTTCGCCATGGGGCTGGGTTCCTACGCCTCGAAATATCTCCATTCCGATTTATTTGACTCCTTCGTTCTAGTGGAGATCGCGGAGGGCTTTGCCGGAGGCTTTTCGAGCTTCATCCTGTTTTTATGCTTCATCTACACGGACGCCTACCCCTTGGCCATGTACTTAGTAACCCTGGCAGTAGGCTTTCTCACGGGGTTAGAGATTCCCCTTCTGGTCCGCGTCTTCGAGAGAAGCGGTCAAAGCCTGCGGCGGGGCCTGGCGAACCTTTTCGCCTTCGACTACCTAGGGGGGCTGCTGGGTTCCCTTCTGTTTCCCCTGGTGCTGCTGCCCTCCCTGGGGTACGTGACGGCGGCCTTTTTCACCGGCGCGCTGAACTTCGCCGCCGCCACAGGGATCGTGTTTCGTTACAGGAAGCACATCGCCCGCATCCGGGCACTCCGGGCCGCCGCCTGTTCCGGCCTGGTCCTGCTGACGGCCCTGACCTTTGTGGGAAACTCCCTTACCAAGAGCCTCGAAGGAGGGCTTTACCGCGACCAGGTGGTGCTGGTCCGCCGGACGCCCTACCAGCACGTAGTGCTCACGCGCCACAAAGACGACCTGCGCCTTTTCATCGATGGGAACGTACAGTTTTCTTCTTTGGACGAGTATCGCTATCACGAAGCCCTCGTCCACGTGCCCATGGCGGCCTGCCCTGAGGCTTCCCGAGTGCTGCTTCTGGGTGCGGGCGACGGCCTGGCAGCACGGGAATTTCTGAAGTACCCCCGCATCCAGGAGATCACCATCGTTGACATCGACGAGGAACTTGTGACGCTGTGCCGGACGAACCCGCTGATAACGGCGCTGAACCAAGGTTCCCTGGAGGATGCCCGAATCCGCCTGGTGTACGAGGACGCCTTCGTGTTTCTGCGCGAGAACAAAAAACCCTACGACGTCGTTATCGCCGACCTGCCCGACCCAAACAATGAGAGCCTGAACAAGCTCTATACCAGCGCGTTTTACCGGCTGATACGGCAGAACCTGACGCAGGAAGGCGTCATGGCTGCCCAGTCCACCAGTCCCTATCATACCCGTGACGCGTTTTGGTGCATTTACAAAACCCTGGCAGGGGAGTTCCCCCTGGTGCTGCCCTACCATCTCTACGTGCCGTCCTTTGGTGACTGGGGCTTCAACCTGGCACTGCAAAGGGAGGCTTCCCCGTTGCTCCGCCTGCCTGAAACCTTATCCCTGTCCTGCCTGAACCGAGAAAACTTTCCCTCCCTTTTCGTCTTCGCCAATGATGAGCGCCGCGACCTGTCCAGTCTGGCCGTCAATACGCTGTTTCATCCAAGACTGTTGGGGTACTACGCCAAGGGTGTTCAGGTGTGGTGAAAAAATTTTCGTTTTCTCAGTTACTTTTAATGTATAGGGAACCCTGACGCAAAATCAAACCGCTGAATAGACGCATGGAAACCGCTGCCTCGTTTGAAGTCACAAAGGTAGTTACGTTGGAAAACTCCCCGTTATCGGGCAAGGACGCGATTTTTAACTCCGCGCCGTCAAGATAACCGATTATTCCGTCACCAATGTGAACTATTAGACCTCTTCGGGAATTAAGATGAAGCTCCAATACGCCGAAATATAAAATTATGAATGCAAAATTTGACGAGATTATGAAGAAGACAGACGATATACACTTCGAACAGGCGAAAACCTTGAGGTAGTCACAGCCGATGTGACAGAAAGTCCAATAGAGCGGCCTAAACGCAATCAGCGCAAATATTATTCAGGAAAGAAGAAACGGCACACGCTGAAAACGCAAATAATCATCAACGCTAAAACGCGTAAGATTACAGCTGTTTTTGTAAGCCATGGAAGCTGTCAATAACACTGCGCTCTGTACTGGAAAACCTCGGCGGCTCGCCTGAAAGCCTGATACTGGAATCCCTGCTTGAAGGCATGGCCGCCTATTACTCGCAGAATCTATCGCGGGAATGTCTGAAAGGGCAGCTGGAAAACGGGTATAAGTGCGTCCACAACGGCGGGATTCCTCCGCTGGGCTACAATGTGGACAAAGAGACAAGAAAGTATGTTGTAAACGAGAAAGAAGCCGAAATCGTGCGCTATATCTTCTCGCAATATGCCGAAGGAGTGGGATATAACAGGATAATTGCCAGTCTGAACGACATGGGATGGCACTCGAAAAGGGGGAAAAGATTCGGCAAAAACAGCCTCCATGATTTGCTGAAAAATCCCAAGTACATGGGCGTCTACACCTTCAACATAAGACTTGAGAAGGACGTGACCGGAACCCGCAACCCGCAATTCAAGCCAAAGGACGAATGGATATACGTTGAAGGCGGTATGCCAGCCATAGTGGACAAAGACACGTTTGAGCGGGTACAGGCCAAAATAGCGCATAACAAAAAGGTAGCGGACTCATTCAAAACGAAACGGGTATACCTGCTTGCTGGTCTGCTGAAATGCGGCGAGTGCGGACCAGCATGTGGGGGAAAAGTCACACGGACGGGCGTCATGGCTTGCTGTACCTGAATTAAGAGTGCTGTATGAAAACGAACAAGCAAACTTGCCGCAATAAAGGAGTGAAGAAGGAGAGCATTGAAAATTACGTGCTTGATGAACTGCAAAGTACATTGTTTTCGGAAAACTCCATAAAAAGACTGGCCTCGATGTTGAGCGAGTACGGCAACAGGACGAGAGATAAATCTCAAATGGAACGTGAGGGCGCAATCCATGAACTTGACGGAATAAAAACCAAAATCGACAGGATAGTCCAGCTGGTCGCTGACAGCGGAATATCTATCGATACCGTGAAAGGTGAGCTGAAACGCCTTGAAGAGCGCAAAATGAGTGTTGAGAGCTACATTCAGGAAATCCAAATGCGGGAAAATACCGCCGCCATCTCCGAGGAAATGATAATAGGGATGATAAACAAGTCAAAAGAGCTTGTAAAGGCGCGTAATATCCCTGAGTGCAGGAATATCATCGGAAACTATGTGGAGAGCGTGACTGTCTATCGTGACAGGGTGGGGATAAAATTCAAAATAGGTGTTCCTGACAATGACAATGGCTCGTTGTATCCCCTGAGTGTTGAGCGTGACCTGGAGGATGTGAAGGAAAAATATAAAAAGGCGGTGTAAAATGATGAACTGATGAGAAATGGGAGGATGAAAAAAACAATTCTCCCACACATAAAAATTCTGTGGTGAAAAAAATGCTCCGCCACTCTACCACCACAAAAACACTCGCAAAAACGCCAATGCTTTCTATGAAGAGAAAAAACTGTGGTGGAAGTGATGAAGTGGTGGAAAATGCCACTCTAAAAAAATAGAAAATTCGGCGAACAAAAATTCCCGTCACTATCACAAAACACGCAAGGCAACATATGACTCTCTTGGTGTAAAATATTCATGAAGGAGGTGGTCTGTATAGAAAAGCTGAAACTGTATCTTGAGACGACGATGTTCAACTATTATTTCGACACTGACAGAGACGGACACGCTGATACTGTAGCGTTGTTCGAAGCCATCAAGGAGGGAAAATATGAGGCATATGCGTCTGGCTATACAATCCTTGAATTAGAGAACGCGCCTGAGCCAAAACGTAGTGAAATGTTGTCACTTATTGATGAATATCATGTTATTATGTTGAATATTACTGATGAATCTGATCGGATGGCTGATTTATATATTGCTGAGAAAATAATACCTTCGAGATTTCGTTACGACAGCACCCACATAGCTGTTGCCTCTATAAATAGGCTTGATTGTATACTCTCATATAATTTTCAGCACATTAACAAACTGAAAACCAAAATACTAACAGAACGCGCAAATCTGGCAGAAGGTTATAATGGGGTTGTGATATGTACAGCGAAAGAGGTGTTAGATTATGATGAAGAATCATTTTGAGGATGAACTTGACGCGATACGTATCAGGCTTTATGAGCAAACCAAAGATATGACCAGAGAAGAAAGAGTAGCTTATGAGAATAACAGAGTCGAACAAATATTCAATGCGCATGGTATTCGGCCTGTCTATAGGGATACAGTGATGAAATAATTGCTGCGGCCTAGACAGGAAACCTTGAAAGACTCATCGTAAAACAAGGCCTACGACGCGCTGGAGCGTGTGATTGCTCCGCTGGAAGCGGCCGGCAAGAAGGCCATAATCCCTTCGAAGGGTAACTCAAAAACGCCCCGCGCATTTGGCGGCCATGAGAAGGAGCTTTACGGCGCGCGCCATTTGATAGAGAATTTTTTTGCCCGGCTGAAGCAATACCTTGCTATAGCAACGCGTTATGATAAAAGGGCCGTTAATTTCCTTGGCGCTATTCATCTCGCCGCCATCATGGTCTGGCTCAATTGATGACGCACCCTAATCTACTCCGCAAATTTGCGCATATACTTCAAATTGCGGACAGAATACCCTTTGGCGTTCGGGAAATCAAGTTTAATAGTCAAGTTCCATATAGCGTTTTTGGCTTTGCGCCAACTGCGATTTCTGTGTTTTAAACGCTTCCGCACTCTGGAGTTCCGCCGCCTCGCGTACAAGCCGCACAAATTCTTCCTTTTGCGAGTCATATTTCCACGCCAACGTTCCCATGTGATTATACATACGCGAGCCGCAATCCGCGCAGTAAACTAGGCCCGTAAGAGGGTTAGGAGTTCCTGTCGAATTTTTGCGCCGCGTTACTTTACGGCATTTCTGTGCTGTGCGCCATGTTTCAGCGTCTACTATAGCTTCCTGCGTTCCATCGAATACTGCCCATTCCTCTTGAGACCTCTTTTCTCTCTTCTTGTCTTTGTAAAAATTCTTGTGCGTTCTGAAATTGACCGTACAGCCCATGTATTCCGGCCGGGCGAGGATGTTTTTCACTGTCGCGTCGCCCCAAGTGTAAGGTTCCGCAGCGCTTGCCGGCGTGTACCTCCCGCCATCGCGTATTGAAATGTAGAGAGATGGGCACATAACCTTCTCGTTAGTCAATGCCTTGGCTATTTGGAACGGCCCCTTCCCATCAATAGTCATTTGAAAGATACGCCTGACTATCGCAGCGGCTTCCTCGTCAATAAGCCACAGATTTTTATCATCCGGGCTTTTACGGTATCCGTAAAGCGCGGTGTTAGTCAGGTGCTTGCCGCTGTTTCCCTTTGCGTGGAGGACAGTTTTAATTTTCCGCGACGTGTCGCGGGCGTACCACTCCGCCATTATATTGAGGAACGGAGCAAATTCCGTACTATCACGGTTCTGGCTGTCGATGTTGTTCGAGATGGCGATGAAGCGGACGCCGCGCTCCCGGAAAAAGACTTCCGTGTAAAATCCCACTTGAAGATAGTCGCG
>JAITGX010000038.1 GCA_031280275.1 Synergistaceae bacterium | reverse complement strand
GCGGCGAAGGCCTCAGGGCCTTGAGCGTCCAACTGACGAAGCCATAGCCCCACCGCGTCAAAGTCGGCCTGCATGGCCTTCCAGGCCTCGTAGGTGACGAAGACCTCAGCCCGGCCCTGCTTTTCAATCCAATCGAAGAGGAACTTCAGGCGGCCCTCCTCATTACCCGTCCAACCCAAGGAACGGAGGAAAGCGTCTGTTTTGGACATGGCGTCAACAACCACTTGGGGGTCTTTAAGCACGCCCGCCTCGTTAGGGGCTCGATTGAGCCCGGCGGCTTGGCGCAGTGTGTTGATAGTATCCTGCTCTTCAGGAGTGAAGCCCTTGTAGTTCCAGGGCTTTTGACTGCCCTCGACCCCTCCTCCTCCTCCTCCGCTGTCTGCATCTGGAGGGGTTGGGGGAGGAGATGGTGGTGATGAGGGTGATGGTGCACCAAGGGCGTCGTCTGCAGGTGAGGGAGAAGGCGAAGAAGGAGGGGGTGGAAGGGCGTCGTCCATGGGCGAAGACGGTGAAGGGGGAGAAACGTCTGCCGCTCCTCCCCCTCTTGCTTGTTGTTGCCCGTCAAGAGGAACCCTCACCGAGTCCCCTCTTTGTGATAATTCTACCGTTCCGCCTTTAACCGGTCTCTCCCTCAGCGACCAGTTCCCCGCCGCGTCCTGGTGCCAGTAGAGTTCTGTTCCGGGGGTGGGTGATGGTGCACCTCTTGGTGGTGTACCTCCGGGTGGTGTGTCTACAGGATTTCTATTGCCTGGAGGTACTGGTAAATCAGCATTATTAACCCCGCTATCCCCATGAACAGAAATATCCCCACGGGCAGAGGCACTTCTCCCTTGTCCAGGGATTCCCTCATGCCCGGTTCCATTTGGCGTACCACGCCCAGCAGTATTTTCCCCAGTACTTCCCCCAAGATGTTGTTCATTGCCCGCCCTTCCTCCTTTCTGTCCTCCTGAAGCCGCCCCTAGCATTTCGTCTGTTTGACTTTTCAGCGTGTCGTCAGCCTGTTTCGCGGCCTCTTCTACGGCCTCTTCAAACTGTCTCCACATTTCCTTTTGAGCCGCTTCATGCACGTCATAACTGGAACCAGAAGATGGGGGTGAAGAGGAGGGAGGAGGAGGGCTGTTCTTTCTAGTCAATTCACCCTTCAGCCATTTGCTTCCATAATATAACACTGGCTGAAGCACAAGGTCAAGAGCGCCGTTAGCGGCGGCTGATTTTAACCGCGCCTCCCATTCTGACTCATCACCGTTAATCGAAAGATATTGAAGCAAGGGGCCCTGCAAACTCGGCACGATTGAACCCATCCAGTTGAAAATAGTGCCGCCGTGAGGGTCTGATACTATCTGGTTAACCGGTTGGCTCTTCAGCATTTCAAAAATCACCGGGTGAGCCTGCTGGAATTTAGCTGTTGCCTGCACTGCTTTGCCTAATCCCACGGCTTTTGCGGTGCCAGAGGCCAAGATACCCAATAGTTTCCCGCCTGCCGCAAACTTGGCTAAGGTTTGAGACATAGTGCTGAGAATTGTTTCACCTTCTAATAGTGTGGTTTTGTCCAAAAGCCATTGCTGTACGTTTACGTCATTCGGCAGAAAATTTGTCTCAGCCAAGTTATCGGCAAAGTTAAGCACATCGTAAGCTAGGTCAGCGAACGCCGCCGCACCTTCACCTATGCCGCGTACAGCAGGGAAAGCCGTCTCTTGCAAAACTGCTTTAGCCCCCCTGGCCACCTCCACCGCCTGGTTCGCGGCGTCAGACTCGAAGATGTTCCCGCTCTCCCCGGTCAGTTCGGTAAAGAGCTCATCCCGCCGGGCCTGTTCGTCGAACTTCTCCGGGAACTCCTTGTATACCTCAGCGAAGCCGCCTTCTAGATATTTAGCCCAGTTTTCCGGGTCGTCTTTCATTAGTATGGCTTTTGCTCTCGCGAGCCTCTTCATGCCCACCGGCGTTAATTGCCCGCTGGTGTTGACGTCATCTTGCAGTCGTATGACAAAAGGGTCAGTGGGGAGAGGTTCCGGACGCTGCAGGGGCATGACAGGCTTCGGCTGTTCCTCCGGGTAGGGGACTTCTGGGTATCTTCTCCCACACCCCTAAGCGGGGCGTGAGGCGGAGCCTCACAAGGGGTTAATGGCGCTTCACTAAATATTTTAAGCACGCACACCCCTGCGGATTTGGGTGAAATAGGGCACTTGACGGAGGGAGAAGTGTGTGATATAAAACTCTAAGCAAGGCGGCGGGCGAGGCCGCCAAAGGGAGATTTGCGGCGCGGCGGTTGTGTGAATTTTCGAAAACCCCTTTGGCTTAGGTTTTTGGAAAAACAAAAGAGAGGTTTTCGGGAGCGTCGGCCCTGCTGGAGAGCCTAAGCGGACGGCGGGGAAATGTACCGGCTGCGCTTCGCAAAGAAGAGCTGTGGGGGGAGTGCCGGCGCCCGGATTTGCAAGGAAAGGGGATGGCGCGGAAAAACAGCGTTGAAGAGGGAGCCGGTAAGGCCGCAGCGGCGCGAGAGCGTATAGGCAAAGACACTAAACGGATCGGTTCCGCGGGGGCACGGATGTCCCCAGGACGTAAAGCACGGGCACGGTAGGGAAGCCGACGCCCAAAAACACAAGGAGGTCAATTCAATATGTCTCTTATCGTCAATCACAATATCCCCGCGCTTCAAGCTTACAACGCGGTGAACTACACTTCTAGAACCCTGGAGAAGGTTATTCAGAAACTTTCCACGGGGCTGCGCATTAACTCCGCAGCGGACGACGCGGCGGGGCTTGCCATCTCCGAGAAAATGCGGGCGCAGATCCGCGGCCTCGACCGGGCGGCGCTGAACTCCCAGGACGGCATCTCCATGAGCCAGACCGCCGAGGGCGCCCTCAACGAGACACACGCCATTTTGCAGCGTATGCGCGAACTGTCCGTGCAGGCGGCCAACGACACCCTTACCCAGCAGGACCGCGCCTATATCCAAGAGGAAATCGACCAGCTCCGCGAGGAAGTCACCCGTATCGGCAACACCACCCAGTTCAACAAGAAAAAGCTCCTGGACGGTTCTGCGGGCATTCTTTGGTCCACCAGCCAGCTTGGGGCTAAGGCCGTCGTCCACGGCGGACTGCGCACCATCGACCAGTTTGGTCAGAAGAGCGCCGCCGAGGCCAACCTTAAAATCACGATCAAGTACGATACTGGAACGGCGCAGGTACTGAAGAGCAACATCTTCACGATCAAGCACACTTCCTCAGGGTACCCGCTTGGCACCATCGCTATGAGCGGTACCAAGCTGCGCGACATTCAGCAGTTCTGGAACAGCGAGGGGCGTTTCCTGCTGGAGGACCCCAAAACCATCACGGTCACGCTGGGCAACGGCACGAGGGACAGACTCACTCTTTATGGCGACGATACGCTGGAGGATGTGATAAAAAAACTCAACGCGTTGAAGAATCCAGATAATGGCGCGCAGATTCTTAGCGCAAGAATGGGGACTCTTTCTGCTAGTGGGGTACCCGGCACGATTGAAATCGCGTCCTTGACTCAGGGCTCCGACGGGAAGATGTCCTTCGCGGGCGACGAGGACGTGCTGAAGGCCTTCGGGTTGTCTGAGTTGCGAAAGGCCAAGGAGGTCACGTACTTTGTCGACATAGCGGACGCCCACGGCGGCCTATACGGTGCGGTAGACCCTATCAAAACTGGCAGCGGTCTCCTCGTTACGGGGAACAGGCTGATTGGTCTCATCCATCCCAACGTGGACGTCATCTTCTCCGCTATCTCCAAGGGTGAATACTCATTCAACCTGCACTTGAAGGATAACACCACGGTGTTCCAGATCGGCGCCAACGAGGGCGAGGATATGGGTATCAACATCGGCGACATGCGGGCCCTGGGGCTGGGGATCAACGGCGTTATCGTCACCAACCGGGAAGCGGCGTCCCGTTCCATCACCCTTATCGACAACGCCCTGGACAAGGTGTCTACCCAGCGGGCGAAGCTGGGCGCGTACCAAAACCGCCTGGAGCACACCATCAACAACCTGACCGTGGCGGCTCAGAACCTGACGGCCTCCGAAAGCCGGATAAGGGACACGGACATGGCGAAGGAAATGATGAACTTCACCAAACTCCAGATCCTTCTCCAGGCGGGCACCAGCATGCTGGCTCAGGCCAACAGCCTGCCGCAGAACGTTCTCAGCCTTATCCGTTAGTTCTAAAGCGGCAGCGGACTGTAAAGAGCATCCCTCCCTCCCGTTGGGGCCTCCGGACCCCGGCGAGGGGGGGGGATTTTTTGGCGGAAATTTCAACGTATGACCACCGGACATCTCACTCCTGATCTCCGCCGCTGCGAAGCGCGCCCTCCGTGGTTACGACGGCCTCCCGCTGCTCTGAATTGAGGTCTTTCAGCTGATTCTGCCGCTCCTCTCCCTGCCCTAATACCATTCAGTGAAAATGATTGTATCAAAATCTGAGGAAATGATGAAAAAAGGACTTGACTCGAATGTAGCGTTATAGTCTATACTCTAAAAAAGAAAAAAATTAGGGGGAGGTCATTTCCTCAATCAGTGCTTTCTTACTACGTCAAAGGGAGAGAAAGAGCATGAAAGAGCGGCAAAATGGACAAAATGCGGGCATGGGACGGGCTCCGCCGTCTTGAGTGTCACTTCAACACTTCAATTACTTTTTCGTTTAGCAATTTAACGTTTTTTTTACGCAAAAAAACGCAGTTTAGGGCTTGACTCTTTTTGTTGAAGTATGTATTTTGTAAGAACATCTGAACGAATAAAATATGGAGGTTTTGACATGACAGACGTAACCGCGACAGAGCTTCAAACGAGGACGGGAGCGGTCATTGAGCGGGCTCTTATCGAGCCTGTCCGGGTGACGCGAAACAAGAGACCGGTGGTGGTTCTCCTTTCGGCAAGGGAATTTGACCGCTTGACGTCCTTGGAAGATGATTATTGGGGTCGAATGGCCGACGACGCAGCCCGGTCGGGTTCCGCCACCGACGGGGAAGTGAAGAAACTGCTGGAAAAGCTGAAGTAAATGCTGACACTCGACATCAAGAAGCCAGCCTACAACGGACTGGCCGAGTTGCAGACGACGCGGTTCCGGCAGGTCATGGCGGCCCTGCTCAGCCTGAAACAAGACCCATACCCCAAGGATGCGAGGAAACTCGTGGAGTACCCCTATTGGCGTTTGGACATCAAGGATTGCCGTATTATTTACAACGTGGAAAATGGAGAAACCTTGCGGGTCTTCCTGATTCGCAAGCGTGACGAGGACCAGGAGAGCGGGCTTTCGGGCACAAAAAAATGAGTTCCTTGACCCGTTAGCCTAAAAAAAAAGGACTCAGAAGATTTTTCTGAGTCCTTTTTTCGTTTTTCGGTTTCCGTATAGCCTCTGTGAAATTGATTCTTCTCAGCGATTTCGCTCTTTGTAGGCGGCGTAGGTCTTTTCTATTCCCTCCTTCAGAGTTACAGTGTGCTTCCAACCCATGCCGTGAAGCAGGGAGACGTCCAGCAGCTTACGCGGCGATCCGTCGGGTTTGGAGGTATCCCAGACTATTTTGCCTTCGTAGCCGACGATCCCGCGGATGGTCTCGGCCAGCTCCAGGATCGTCACGTCCGTCCCCGTGCCGATGTTGACGATCTGCGAGCCGTCATGGCGCTCCATCAGAAAAAGGCAGGCGTCCGCCATGTCGTCCACGTAAAGAAATTCCCGCCGCGCCGTTCCCGTGCCCCACAACTGAACGGACGGAGCGCGGCTTTCCTTCGCCTCGTGGAACTTTCGGAGCATCGCGGGCAGCACGTGGGAGTTCTCCAGGTCATAGTTATCCCCTGGACCGTAGAGGTTTGTCGGCATCACGGAGATGAAGTTCGTCCCATACTGCCGGTTGTAGGACTGGCACAGCTTGATTCCCGCGATCTTAGCGATGGCATAGGGCTCGTTCGTGGGTTCCAGCTGGCCGGTCAAAAGGGCCGACTCGCTCATGGGCTGGGGGGCCAGGCGCGGGTAGATGCAGGAACTTCCCAGGAACAGGAGCTTCTTTACCTCCGTCTTATAGGCCGCGTGAATGACGTTGGCCTGAACGATCAGATTATCGTAGATGAAGTCCGCTGGATAGGTGCTGTTGGCGTGGATTCCCCCCACTTTCGCCGCCGCCAGCAGCACGTACTCCGGCCGCTCCGACTCAAAAAAGGCGCGGACCGCAGCCTGTTCCCGAAGGTTCAGCTCGGCCCTTGTCCTGAAAACCAAGTTGCTGTATCCTGCCCGCTCCAAACGGCGCGCCAGCGCGCTGCCCACCAGCCCCCGGTGGCCCGCCACGTAGATCTTTGCCTCGGTGTTCATAGTTTCGAGGCAGGATTCCAAATCATCGAAAACATCCTGCTTTCCTTTCCGGCTCTTTTAGCCTTTTACCTAATCCTCTTCCAGCGGATAGCAGATTTTATACCCCGCATCGCGGATCAGGGCGTTCTTTCTGAAAAGCTCCAGGTCGTATCGGACCATCCGCCTCACCAAGTTCTCGAAGGAGACCTTCCGCTTCCATCCAAGCAGCCGCTCCGCCTTGGAGGGATCACCCAGAAGCAAGTCCACCTCCGTCGGGCGGAAATAGGTGGGGTCAACCTCCACCACAGAACACCCCGTCTTCACGTCGATTCCCTTTTCCTCCACGCCCCTGCCCGTCCACTCCAGCTCTATCCCCGCCTCCCGAAAGGCCAGCGCAGCGAACTCCCGCACCGAGTGAGTCTCCCCCGTGGCAATCACGAAGTCGTCAGGCCTGTCGTGCTGCAAAAGAAGCCACATTGCCTCCACGTAATCTTCCGCATGACCCCAGTCGCGCTTGGCATCCAGGTTCCCCAGCCAGGTTTTCTTCTGAAGCCCTAGGGCAATTCGGGCCGCCGCTCTCGTGATCTTGCGTGTTACAAAGGTCTCGCCTCGGAACTCCGACTCATGGTTGAACAAAATGCCGTTGGACGCGAACATCCCGTAGGCCTCCCGGTAGTTCACTGTGATCCAGTAGGCGTAGAGCTTGGCCGCCGCGTAGGGGCTGCGGGGATAAAACGGGGTCATCTCCCTCTGCGGCGTCTCCTGAGTCTTGCCGTAGAGTTCGCTGGTAGACGCCTGGTAGAAGCGCGTGGTCTTTTCGAGGCCCAGAATGCGCAGGGCTTCCAGAAGGCGCAAGGTGCCCAGAGCGTCGGAGTTGGCTGTGTACTCAGGCGTCTCGAAGGAGACCTTCACGTGGCTCTGAGCCGCCAGGTTGTAAATCTCGTCGGGGTGCACCTGCTGGATGACCCGTATCAAGCCGCTGGAGTCGGTGAGGTCCCCGTAGTGGAGAATCAGCTTGGGGTCGTCCTCGTGCAGATCTTCGTAAAGGTTGTCGATGCGTGCCGTGTTGAAGAGCGAGCTGCGCCGCTTGATACCGTGAACGCGGTAGCCTTTCTTCAGCAGGAGCGAGGTCAAGTAAGCTCCGTCCTGCCCGGTCACGCCGGTGATGAGCGCCGTTTTCATAACTATAACCATTCCTTTTTGTAAGTGTCTTATGTTGAGGAAGCACTGATTAATGGGGTTCTTAGGGGCCTGAGGCCCTAGGGCGGAGCCTCGGATTGATCAGCGTTTCCCCGAATAAACTCAAAAAACCGGGGCCTGCCTTTCCGGCAAACCCCGCTTACGGCAAAATTATCCCGCTTCCCTACGCCTTTACGTCGGTCTGAACGGGTCCGGTATCGGTGACGACGCTCTCCTTTCGCGCATAGGAGGAAATCATGCAGTCCCCGGACATGGTGAGGCACTTCACGGGGCAGATCTCCGTGCACTGGGCGCAGAAACAGCAGCGGTCATTGTGGATGAGGATCTTTTTCTCCTCCGGGATGTAGTCCGTGGCGTTTGCCGGGCAAACCCTGAGACACAAACGGCACCCGATGCACTTGGCGCGGTCGTAGTTGAGCCGGCCCCGGAAACGCTGTCCCACCGGTACGGGCGGGGTTAGGGCGGCGGGTTCGGCGAGGGCGTCCGTCAGCGACGGCGGCATGTGGGGCGCTGGGAAAAGGTTTGTGACGAAACGCAGGCAAATATGCTTCAACAGCCGCGGCACCATGCGAGTGATCATGTTTCTCCGCCCCCTACCGTGTCAGAACGTCGATGGAAAGCAAAAGCATTCCAGCGATCGAGAGTCCCGCGACACGCATGACGTAAAAACGCGAGGCCTGCCAGATTTTGAGCCGCCCGAAGGCCGTGCGCATCAGGGTTACGAAAACCATCTGAACGACAAACACCTTCACCCAGTAAAGAAGGAAGTCCAGAACCGCCGCGGCGAAGCCCCAGCCCCCTAGCAGTCCAGCGAACGAGGCAGGCACGAACAGGCTTGTCACGAAGGCCGCCATGGCGAAGGAGCGCAGCGCAAAGGTGATCTTAAATAACGCCAGGTTGACGCCGCTGTACTCGATGATGAATCCGTCCAGAATTTCTGTCTTGGCCTCGGGGATGTCCATGGGGCCCTTGCCGATCTCACCGGGTACGACGAACACCAGGGAAAGGAACAGGCACAGGAGCCCGAAGTCTCCCGCCTTGCCCACTGCGTCCCACACCGAGGAGGCGGCGAAGGTCTCCAAACTGAAGGGAGAGCCTTCCATCCCGCACTTGTGGGCTACCCAAGCCATAGTGGTGATCACTATGGCCAGGGGAAATTCGTAGCTCATCATCAAGGTGATCTCACGGCCTGCGCCGATACTGGCGATGGGGTTGCCGCTGGCGAAGCCGCCCACGGCCATCGCCACCCCGCTCAGGGCCAGGAGGTAGACGATCAGGATCATGTCGCCCTCGGTACCCAGCACGGCTGGAAACGACCCCACTGGGATGTATAGGAAGACCATTAGAGTGGAGACCAAGGCCAGCCAGGGCGCCAGCATGAAGAAAAACCGCGCCGCGCGGCGAGGGACGATGTTCTCCTTGCCTGCCAGCTTCAGGATGTCGTAAACCGGCTGAAACACCGGCGGCCCCACGCGGCGCTGCATTCGGGCATGCGCGACACGGTCTGCACCGTCAAAGAGAAGGGCCAGAACCACCACCAGGGCCAACAGCGCCACTCCGGCGAAAAACTTCAAAAACAGCATGAAAATAGCGGCCATTTACCGTCCCTCCCTCAAGCCCGGCGGCCCATCATGTCGAAGGTTTTCCGGCGGCAGCGCTCCAGCAGCTCCGCCCTCGTGACCACACGGGGATCTCCTCGCCCGTCCGTGACCATCATTCGCTCCATACAAGAGATGCAGGGGTCGATGCTGTTGATGATGAGAGGCGCGTCGGCCAGCTCGTTCCCCCGGAACATCAGGGGCCAGGAGACGGCGTTAGCGTAGGTAGGGGCCCGCACTTTCCACCAGTACACGTTCTCGTCCCCGCCTTTGAGGTGAACCACGTGAGTGTCGTCGCCGCGCGGGGCCTCAATGATCCCCCAGCCCGTTCCCTCCGCCTTTTTCAGAGAAGCAAGCACCTTGTTCAGGTTCGCCTCCGCCGCGTAGGGACCCTCTGGCAGGCCGTCCAGGACCTTTTCTAAGACGTCGAGACTTTGGTAGACCTCCATCACGCGAACGGCGAAGCGGTCCAAAACGTCGCCCCGCGCCGCGCCGAAGTGATCCTGAGGAACAATAGGCTCCACGGGAATATCCCCGTAGGCCTCGTAGGGAGAACTCTTGCGGAGGTCTATCCGCAGACCGCTGGCCCGGGCCGTGGGGCCCGTGGCGCTGTAGCGGACGGCTTCCTCCCCCGTCAGCACGCCCACGCCCCTCATACGTGCGTGCGCAATGGGGTCATCCATGACAATGTCGCGGAAGGGGGTAAACTCCCGCCGGTAGTAGCGGATCATCTCCCGCATGGCTTTCGCCAGCTCCGGGGTCACGTCCCACCGGACGCCGCCGAAGGTGGCGAC
Organism: Synergistaceae bacterium; assembly: GCA_031280275.1. GTDB lineage: Bacteria > Synergistota > Synergistia > Synergistales > Aminobacteriaceae > JAITGK01. Next base: position 40,179 of record JAITGX010000038.1, on the reverse strand, counting down.
GCCGTAGTTGACGCGGTTTCCGGTCAAAAGCTCCAAAATGTCCATGACGCGCTCGCGAAGCTGCATTCCCAAGTGGAACGCGGAGTCGAAGCCGATGGTGTAGCAGGCGACCCCCGCCCACAAGAGGTGGGAATGAACCCGCTCCAGTTCCAGCACCAGGGTGCGGATGTACTGCCCCCGCACGGGAACCGTCATCCCCGCCAAGTCCTCGATGGCGCGGATGAAACATAACACGTGACTGAAGGAGCAGATGCCGCAGATGCGCTCCGACAGATATATCACCTGAATGGGATTGCGCTCCCGCGCCATGAACTCAATGCCTCGGTGTATGGCCCCGGGGCGCACCCGCGCGCCGACGATCCGCTCGCCGTCCAGCTCCAGCCAGGCCGTCACCGGCTCCTTCAAGCCGACGTGAACCGGACCGATAGGTACCTTATAGGTGGTTGACATTTCACATACCTCCTGCTAGCTCAACTCCCGGACGTGCTCGGGAGTGGGGCCGGTCGCGTCGCGCCGCCAGGGTTTTATCTCCTCGTCCCAATCCTCTGGGAGAAACACCAAGGTCTTGTTGGGAAGCCCGTCGAAGTCAACGCCGAACATCTCGCGGACCTCGCGCTCGCTGTACTCCGACCCCGGAAGCACGTCGAAGATTGAGGGGAGGGAAAGAGCGGCTTTCGGCACGCGGACGGTGAGGGTGATTCCCACCCGCCCGCCCCTCGTTCTCTGAAAGAGCGACAGGTGATAATTGAGTTCCACGTCGTCCCCAGTGTCATCCCCCGATATGACGTGAAAGTTTACGAAGTCGTACTCAAACAGGGCCTCTATAAAGGGGCGGAACGTCTCGGGGGCCACCTCGACCCACAGATCTCGGTACAGGGTCTCGTTCGCCGCGCCGCCCTTGTGCTCGTGGGTCTCCAGCTTCAACAGCGCCTCCCCGAAGCGCGCCTTCAAGGCATCGGCTAGAATTCCGCAGGCCATTGCTGTTTTTCTGAATTTCGACGTCATAGCGCGACCTCCTCTAAGAGCGGCTCGGCGGACTCCGCCGCCTCACGCGCCGCGCTTTCCGCCTTTTCCAGGGATTCCAACTTCAAAACCGCCTTCGCCACGCCCTCAATGATGGCCTCGGGGCGGGGAGGGCACCCGTGCACGTAGACGTCCACGGGAATGACGTTGTCCACCGGACCGTCCAGGTTGTAGGACTTGTAGAAAACGTCGCCGGAGCACCCGCAGTTCCCGACCACCACGACCACCTTGGGGGCAGGTATCTGGCTGTAGATGCGCAGCAGCTTCGGGCGCATGAACTTCGTCACGGGGCCCGTGACGATCAGGACGTCCGCGTGGCGCGGCGTCCCCACCAGCTTCATGCCGAAACGCTCAATGTCATACCGGGGGCTGAGGGTGGCCACGATCTCGATGTCGCACCCGTTGCAGGACCCGCTGTTGCAGGTCGTCACCCAAAGCGACTTGGGCAGTACCTTGAGCATGTTGAAAAGCTTCATTGCCGTTCGCCTCCCCCGCTTTAGATAAGAACCAGAACCCCGATCGACGCCACGGTTACGATAAAGTACCCCGCGTAGTCGGAGGCGTTCCCGTTGTGGAATCGGTTCAAGAGATTGTAAAGCGGCTCCATGGCCACACGGAAGCCCCAATAGGACGAGGAAGCCGGCACGGAGAAATCGGCCCCGTCCTCAGGAACTTCGTTACCCGACCAGAATATCTCGTCCTGTTCCGTGCTGCGCTTGTAGTCCATTCGTCCCAAAGAGCGGACCCAAAGCGCGAAGGCGGAGATGATGACGAAGAAGAAAAGCCAGACGAAAACGTTCCAGTGCCCAAAACCCGTGTCAAGCTGGCTCCACATGCCTACATTCCTCCCATGACGGCGCGGACGTAGCTTTGGTGGTTCACCAGGGCGTTGACCGCGCTTTCAAAAAAACCGCTCGTGAACCAGCCGGGAAACAGGGAAAGCAGCAGGGTCATCACGGTCAGCACCGCCATTCCCGCCAGCATTCCGTAGGGGACCTCCCGCACGGCCACAAACTTGGCCTTCGCGGGACCGAGGAACGCCGCCTGAAAGACCTTAACAAAGGACGCCAAGGTCAGGACGGAGGTGATCATCGCCACGGCGGGCAGAATAGGGTGCACGGCAAAACTGGACTCGTAGATCATCCACTTGGAGACGAAGCCGTTGAAGGGAGGCAGCCCGGAAATGGCCGCCGCGGCCACCACGAACATCCCTGCCGTCCAGGGCATGCTGCGCGCCAGTCCGCCCATCTTGTCCAGGTCACGGGTTCCCGTGGCGTAGTACAGGGAGCCCGCGCACAGGAAAAGCAGCGCCTTATAAAAGGAGTAGTTCACGGAGTGGAAGATGCCGCCCCGGATGGCGGCGCGGCCGTAGGTCTCCACCGCCTCCGGACTGCCCAAGGCCAGCAGGCCCACGCCCATGGCCAGGAGCATATAGCCCACCTGGGAGATCGAATGGTACCCCATCAAGCGCTTGATCTCGTGCTGCACCACGGCCATCAGCACGCCGAAGAACATCGACATGACGCCCAGGGCAATAAGCATCCAGGCCACGACGCCGCCGGCGGCCAAGCCGGGGAAGATGGAGTAGCAAACGCGCACCAGGCCGTAGAAGGACGCCTGACTCACCGTCACCAAGAGGCAGGTCACGCCGCTGGGGGCCTCCGCGTAGGTGTCGGGCATCCAGGTGTGCATGGGAAACGAGCCGCACTTGAAGGCCAGCACCGCGATGATGAGACCCATGGCCACGCGCTCCAGCGTTCCGGAGCCCGCCATCGCCGACAGGGCGGCCATGTTGACCGCGTCGTACCTGCCGTAGAGCGTTCCAATAGCGAGCAAAAGCAGCATGGCCGCGATCTGGGAGATCAGCATGTACTTGAAGCTGGCCTCCACGGCTTCGGGTTTGTCGCGCCAGAAGGCCACCAAGCCGAAGGATGCGATGGAGGAGATCTCCACAAAGACAAAAAAGTTGAACATGTCGCCCGTGGCGCACATGCCCAAGGCCCCCGCCGTCATTAAAAAGTAAAGCGCCAGGAAGCGCTTCCACCCTGAAAACCGGTCCATGTAGTCCAGGGAAAACAGGGCCCCCGCGAAGGACGCGATAGCGATACAGAGGATCGGGAGCGAGCCAAAGGCGTCGATCTCAAAGAGGATGCGAACCGGGTAGGTCATGCCTGACGGCAGGGTGAGGGCAAAGCTCTCCCCGCCCATGACGTAGACCAACACGTCCCCATTGAGGGTGGACAGGCACAGGGCTATGGCCGTGAGAAGGGTCAGCCCTGAGAAGGTCACGAAAAACGCGTTGCGCGTTCCCCTGTTAAAGGAGCCGGCGAAAGGCGTCAAAAACGCCCCCAGAAGGGGAATCATGACGAGAAACGCCGGAAGGTGATCGCTCAGGTTCATCCACGTAACCTCCTGATTTCGTCGATGTCCAAGGTGCCGTAGTGCTTGTGGATCAAAATGATCAAGGAAAGCATCAGAGCCGTGGTGGCCAGCGCGATGACGATGGCCGTCAGGGTCAGGCACTGGGGTGTCGGCAGCACCATGAGATCGCCCGCGCCCTTCATGTGATAGATGGGGATGGAGCCCCCGTCCCGATAGCCCAAGAGCACCAGGAAGAGGTTCACCGAAGACCCCAGCACGGCCAAGGCCACGCATATCTTGAGGAGGTTCTTCTGCGTGATGATGGTGTAAAGCGCCATAATCACCAGCAGCGCCACGACCACGTAAGACGCGTTGCCCAGCCAGTCCATTTTTTCAGCGATCGAAGCGGTCATGTCCCCGTTCCCCCCCCATTCCGGCGCCCGTGTCCACCATGCGGATGCTGCTGTACATGTAAAGGACCACCAGCGACAGGGCCCCGACGACCTCGAAGCCGACGGCCGCGTTCATCAGGGAGATGGTTCCGCAGTAGGGGAGCCACTCCGACAGAGGCCGCGCTCCCTGCGCAACGGCTATGGAGTTGTGGAAGAACGAGTTGGGGAACCCCAGACACCCGAAGAGGAAAAAGGCCATCAGGCCCACAAACTCCAGCAGGCCGTACATCCCGCCGTTCACCCACGCCAAGAAGCGTTTGCCGCCGTGGGCCACCAGCATGAAGCTGAGAAACGTCGCGACGATGGCTCCGCCCTGAAACCCCCCTCCGGGCGTGGAGTGCCCGTTGAGGATAACGTACACGCCGAAGACGATCATGAACCAGGCGAAAACATCGCTGACCGTCGTTACGATAACGGATAACGGTTTCATTCTTTCTTGCCTCCATCCCGGAAAAGAGAGGCAATGGACGTGAGGGCCGTGAAGAGCACCGCCGCCTCCCCCAAAGTATCGAAGCCCCTGTAGTCGAAAACCATTGAAGTCACCACGTTCGGCGCCGACCTGTCCACTGGGGCGCGGGTCAGGATATACTCGTCCATATCTACGCTGACCGGGACGCCGAAGGGATGTATCGCCTCAAACATGCCGCAGAGCAGCCCTCCCAGGACGATAACTGCCGCGATGAAGATCGTTTTTTTCACGGTCTATCCCCCCTTTTTCCCCTTGCCCTTTCCCTTGGGGGAGCAGGCGCGGAGCGTAATGATGAAAATGGTGGTGGAAAGACCCGCGCCGATGGACGCTTCGGCGATGGCCACGTCAGGGGCCTTCAGGATATAGAACTCCAAAGCCAGGAGAAGGCTGAAAACGCCCAGCGAAAGGATGGAGTTGAGCAGGTTGCGAAACCAGAGCGCCAGAAAGCCGGAAAGGAACAACAGGATCAAAAGGGGTGCGTGCAGGCTGGGGTTCATGCCGCAGCACCTCCCTTGGCCTTCTCCGCTTCCTCTAAAGCGTCCACCAAGGCCGGCTCGGGCAGGGTTCCAGAGCGGTGGGCAGCCCGGGCCAGAACTTGGGCGCCCGTGGGGTTGGTAATGAGCAGCACCGCGGCCGCGATGATCACGTGGATGAAAAGGACCATGAAACGCGCCTCGCCGCTCCCGAAAACGTAGCGCACGAAGGAGTAGAACATGAGAGCAAGAACGGAAAAGAGGGTTCCGAAGGTGGTGCACTTCGTCGCGCCGTGGAGGCGCGTGTAGACGTCGGGGAAACGGTAGAGGGAGATGACCCCCAAGAGGTTGAAAGCGAAACTGACGATGAGAAAGGGAATAACGATAAGGCCCAGAAGCACTCAAATTCCCCCTTCCAAGTGACGCGCGATGTACAGGGTGCTGACGAAAGAAAGCGCCATGTACACGATGCTCACGTCCACCATGACAACGGAGTCGTAAACCGCAGCCAGGAGGAGCATGATCGCCGACACCAGCGTGTTAACCACGTCTAGGGCTATCAGGCGGTCGGCGGTGGTGGGACCCACGAACAGCCGCCCTATCAGCGCTACGAGCAGAAGACCCATGAGCAGGGCCGCTCCTGCGAAAAGATATTGACTCGCGTTCATTCCGTAATCCTCCTCACCCATTGACCGAAGGTTCCGCAAATTTCCGCCTCCGAGGGGGTTAAGGTGGTCAAGTTGAGCGCGTGGACGTAAAACGTGCCGTTCTCGTCGACGTCCACCGTCAGGGTACCCGGCGTCAGCGTGATGGAGTTCGCCAGAAGCGTGCGGCCCAGGTCCGTTTTGAGCCGCGGGTTGAACTTGACGATGCCCGGATTGATGTCCCCTGTGATCACCCGTCTGGCCACGTCCCAGTTAGCCTGCGCCAAAGCCATAGCGAACGGACCGCACAGGTAGCGCAGAAACAGCCACCACCTTCGCAGGTCGAGCCCCTTTGTGCTCCAAAAATTCGTCTTGGACCAGCCCGAAAACACGGCTGCCACGATTGCGCTCACCAGAAAAGCCAGCGTCACCTCCTGTACGGTCCATCCGCCTGAGAGTAACAGGTACGTAAAAAACGAAACCACAAATATGACCATACATTTCCCCCCTCTTTGCGGTAACTTTGCCAAATATACTACTCCCCCGCCTAACTTTTGTCCAGGGCGCAAGCTCCAAAAGGCAAACCTCTCGGTTCATTAGCCTTCGGCATGATAATCGTACCAGAATGCCGCTTTCGCTGGTCACTTGCTTGACGTGGCGGAAATTCCTTATTATTACGGATTGTCCAGCGTTCCTTAATACGTACGTCTTGTAAGGCCCGCCGGCACTCAGCGGGGGCAAAAAGGGGCTGAAAATGCCGAAACCAATCAAGATATAGGGCTGCCGTGTGGTGGCAGAAATACAAAAATACACGTGGTTGTTTAAGCTTGTGGTTGTTTAAGCTTATTGAAAAAACGTTCTATTACGTGCTGTTCCTTGTACTGAAAAAAATCACACTTCTATGGTTTTGCGGTGTTCGCTTTCGGCGGAATACAATAACTGGCTCCATGACTTTCAATATATTCACGGATTTCCTTTGTACCATATGCTTTGTCTCCCATTACTACACTGCCTTCAAGTTCCACTTTAAATAGGGTGTGTTTGAAAACTAGCTACTCCAACAAAAACCGCCGTTTTTAGGCACTTTTTTGAAGTCAATAGGAGTTTTAAAACATACCCTGATTTGTTATATTATGCCACATAGTTAAGGATTCATGCCCATATTTAGTTTTAAAACACACCCTACTTTAATTCCCGAAGAGGTCTAATCTTTGAGCGGTCTAGCGCGGCGCCGCGCAGCCACAGGAGACGCCCCCCGTTACGGGAACCGCCGGGGCTTTGGCCGGGGGCGCCGCCGTTTCCATCGTTATGACAGGCCCCGCGGCGTTAGGCTCCGCGACGTTGTATACCGTGCGGGTGCGATACGGGCGCGGGCGAAGCACCACGCGTTTTTCGTAGTAAGTAACTGGGTAGACGCGCTCCTCGTATTGGTACTCGACGGGGACAAGCTGCATGTTCCCATAATGGTCAAATTGATAATAGTACCCGACCACCGGCGCTGGCGCAGCAGCAAACGCCCCAGCCTCTAAAACCGCGATGGCGAGCAGCGCAGAAACCGTAGCCATAGCCTTTTTCATGATACGTCCTCCCCTAGTTGATGTGCTCATTTCGATAAATAATCGATACGAGACGAATCACTTACGACGAAAAATTTTATCACAAATTATAGGAGGGCAGGAAATCTGCCCCCTATTTCTACATTTGTGGTGTACCCCGCTATTTTCGAACAAGCTCACCTTGAATTATTGCAGCAACTGGCTTTGCGTTATTTACCTAGGTATTTTAACTTGGAGAATAAATTCAATTATAGCAAGACTTCACGTCTTCATGCGTTTGCCCTGAGTCAAAATGCTATAGGACTTGACAGATCGATGTTGATAGGTATACTTATAAAATAATGACTATGCAATGTCGCGGGGTGGAGCAGTCAGGAAGCTCGTCGGGCTCATAACCCGAAGGTCGCAGGTTCGAATCCTGCCCCCGCAACCAATCTCTAAGCCGTAGGGCGGCATAGTTCATAGGATTAAAGCACAGGGTTTACGTTTGCAGCGTCACTATTTCGATTCCAGTTGCCCGCTACCTGTCAAATATAAGTTACAAATTGCCTTTCGGGATAAATGTTTGACTGAATGTCGTTCTGCAAGATGGAGAAGAAATCATGCTGGCCATTAAAATACCCGCATCCGGACAAACTTGAATTTTCGGGGCGTCATCGGGAACGGGCAGAATGTCAAATTATGGACAAGCTATGAAAAATATAAGGAATCGCTGATTAATTCGTCGTTACAATGTCCACTATCGCGATTCCGTAATGAATCTCGGTTTTTTTACGGTTTGACTTTTACCTTCAGGACGTTTATTATAATGTCCGAAATATGAAACAAAGGAAGTGAATGCATGAAATACGATGGAACGAAGCTGATCTACTTTGACGGGAAACCGCAGTGGCTGATGCCAGACGGTTCTTTTGTCCCTGTGAGACGACGGGACGGGGAATTGTACACTGCAGGGGCCTTGTACCTCAAAGACAAGGCGTGGGACGCTCCCCGTCTGATCGCGGGCCGGAGTAAAAACGCCCAGCCCCCAAACCACTAAAAAGCGGACAGCAAAACAGCATGTGCCCTTTTACCGCCACGCGCGGCTGGAAGGGCAAAATTTTTGTTAAAACTTGAGGCCGGATAATTTCCCGGCCTCTTTTTAGAGTCGTCAGCTCTTTTATGAACAAAGCTTTTGCGGCCGTTATGGGCTTTTTATACGCCATTTTGGTGTAATTATGCGATCCGCTGTTAAAGGAAGGCGAAGGAAAATATGAAGAGAAAAGGCGGATACAAGTTGGTTGCCCTTGACCTGGACAACACGCTGCTGAACCCCGATTCAGTGATCTCCGAGTACGCGGTGAGGGTGCTGCGCGCGATAGAGAAAACGGGCGTAAGGGTGACGTTTTGCACGGGAAGGCCCTATCCAGGTGTGCTGTTCTACATCCGGCAGGTGGGACTGGATAGTCCGGGCGTTTTCTGCAACGGCGCGCAGATACGCGACGGACGCCAGGTGCTGGAAGAATGCCCCCTGCCCATCGAGGACACCAAGCTGGCGGTGCGCCTAGGCGAAGAGAATGGGGCCCATCCCCGCGTCTACATAAACGATCGCCTTTACGTCTCCCGCGTCATTGAAGAGGACAGGCTTTACGCTGAGGGAACGCGCACCATCGTGGAGGAGGCGGGGGACCTCCGCGCCTTTTTGGACGGACTGAACGGCAGGCGCCCGCTGAAGCTCATCAACGTGACCAGCCCCGAGGCGCTTCCCGCCCTGTTTGAGAAAAGCGAAAAGTTCTTCGGAAATCGGCTCTACGTCACGCAGAGCATGACCACTTTCCTCGAATACATGAACCCCGCCGCCAATAAGGGCCAAGGCTTGAAAAAACTGGCGGCCCGCCTAGGCGTGCGGAAGGAGGAGATCGTCGCGGCGGGGGACCACTTCAACGACCTGACGATGTTCGCGGAGGCCGGGTACTCCATCGCCCCGAAAAACGCGCAGCCGGACGTGCTTGACGCCGCGTCCTGCGTCTGCCTTCCCAACACGGAAGATGGCGTCCCCAAAAAACTCGCGGAGATTTTTTTATAAAGGAAACGCTGATTAACTCCCTTGCGGGGCTCCGCCCCACGCCCCGCTCAGGGGTCTCGACCCCTAAGAACCCCATTAATCAGTGTTTCCTTAAGCTCTTGTGCGCATATTAGGAGGCAAAAAGCAATGTATATTAGAATGGATGTTTTGTGTCGGCGTATGTCTCACGCGCTAGACGTTATAGAAAGGGAGATTCTGGGCGTCAGTGAGCACCACAGTATGCGCATAGCCGCGCTTTGCGCCGCGCTGGGGCGGAAACTGGGATTCAGTGACAACGCCCTCTCCGCCTTGACCACCTGCGCCCTCTTTCACGATAACGCGCTGACGGAGTACATCCTCTCCGAAAAGCCCAACGATGACCAGCAGCGCAACGTACGCGTGCACTGTGAGCTTGGGGAGCGCAACGTAAAGTGTCTGCCGTTCAAGGAGGACGTGAGCGGATTCGTCCTTTATCACCACGAGAAATCGAACGGCACGGGCCCCTTCGGTAAAAAAGAAGGAGATTATCCTTTCGAGGCGGCTTTGATCTCTATGGTGGACATGTTGGACGTGGCGCGCCCTTTTCATCGGCTGAGCGCCGCTGAACTGCCCGACTTGAGGAGGCGCGTCGCTGGAATGGCGGGGAACGCTGCGCCGCGCGAGGCCGTGGACGCGCTTTTGGAGGCGCTGAACGAGGAAATGCTGCTGTCGCTTCAGGATGAACGCATCGAGAACACGATCGCGGAAGCCGTTCCAGTCTGGAACGTGGCGGACGACGATCCCGCCATCATCGGCATTGCCAGCGTCATCGCGCGCATCATCGACTACAAATCCGTTTTCACCAGAAAACACACGGTGCAGATCGCCAATAGAACCTGGGTCATGAGCGGCCGCTACGGTTTCGACGAGGTGACGAAGACGAAACTTTACCTTGCCGCCGCGCTGCACGATATAGGAAAAACCGCTACTCCGACGGAAATTCTCGAGAAGCCGGGGCAGCTCACCCGCGAGGAGTTCCAGGTTATCAAACAGCACGTACACGACACGTATGACTGGCTTCACGACATTCCGGGGCTGGAGGACATCTGCCGTTGGGCGTCCAGCCACCACGAAAAACTCGACGGAAACGGGTATCCCTTTGGCAAAAAAGCCGACGAGCAGGATTTCAATTCAAGGCTGCTGGCCTGTCTCGACATCTACCAGGCCGTGAGGGAGGAAAGACCATATCACCCGGCGCGCACTCACGACGAGGCCATGGAAATACTGTCCCAGGTGGCGAAAAAGGGCCAGATTGACGGGGAGATCGTGGAGGACATCGGCGCGGCCATGAATTGCTACACAAACAAAGACATACCCGCCCCCAGCGTCGCGACGGACATATAACGATATATAACAAAGAAAACACTGATTAATGGGGTTCTTAGGGGCCTGAGGCCCCTAAGCGGGGCGTGGGGTGAAGCCAGGGGTTAATCAGCGCTTCCCAAAAACTCAGGGGGGACCGATGGCCTGATTACTTCACCGCCTGTTCGACGGCCACGGCCACGGCCACCGTCGCGCCCACCATGGGGTTGTTGCCCATGCCCAGGAAACCCATCATCTCCACGTGGGCGGGGACGGAACTTGACCCCGCAAATTGCGCGTCGGAGTGCATACGCCCCATGGTGTCGGTCATGCCGTAAGAAGCGGGCCCAGCCGCCATGTTGTCCGGGTGAAGCGTGCGCCCTGTGCCGCCGCCGGAGGCCACGGAGAAGTACTTCTTCCTCATTTCCGTGCACTCCTTCTTGTACGTGCCCGCCACGGGGTGCTGAAAGCGCGTCGGGTTGGTGGAGTTGCCCGTGATGGACACGTCCACACCCTCCAGATGCATGACGGCCACGCCCTCCCGCACGTCGTCGGCCCCATAGCACCGCACGCTTTTCCTCTCGCCGCCGGAATAGGGGATTTCCCTGACCACGTGCACCTCACCCGAGGCGTAGTCAAACTGGGTCTGCACGTAGGTGAAGCCGTTGATCCGCGAGATGATCTGCGCCGCGTCCTTCCCCAAGCCGTTCAGGATCACGCGAAGCGGTTCTTTGCGGCTCTTGTTGGCGTTGCGCACGATGCCAATGGCCCCTTCCGCTGCCGCGAAGGACTCGTGGCCTGCCAGGAACGCGAAGCACTTCGTCTCGTCCCGCAGCAGCATGGCCCCCAAGTTGCCGTGACCCAGGCCCACCTTGCGGTCCTCCGCCACGGAGCCCGCGATACAGAACGCCTGCAACCCTATGCCAATGGCCTCGGCGGCGTCCGCGGCGCTCTCGCACCCCTTTTTCAGGGCTATGGCCGCTCCCATGGTGTAGGCCCAACCCGCGTTCTCAAAGGCGATAGGCTGAATCCCCTTCACGATCTCGATGGGCGAAAACCCCTTTGCCTTGCACATTTTTTCCGTCTCGTCCAGGCTCGGAATACCATATTCTTTCAGAACGGCGTTGATTTTTTCGATGCGCCTCTCGTAGCTCTCAAATGTCGCCATTGCGGTTCCCTCCTATTCCTCGCGCGGATCGATGTACTTGACCGCCTCGGCAAAACGCCCGTAGGACCCCGTGGCGTCCTTCAGGGCCTGGTTTGCGTCTTTGCCCTTCTTAACGGCGTTCATCATCTTGCCCATGTGGACGAACTCATATCCTATGATGAGGTTGTCCTTGTCCAGGGCCAGCCGCGTCACGTACCCCTCGGCCATTTCCAGATAGCGTGCGCCCTTGGCCTTGGTGCCGTACATGGTGCCTATCTGGCTGCGGAGCCCCTTGCCCAGGTCCTCCAGCCCCGCGCCCACGGGCAGGCCATCTTCCGAGAAGGCCGTCTGGCTGCGGCCGTAGACGATTTGCAGGAAGAGTTCCCGCATGGCCACGTTGATGGCGTCACAGACGAGGTCGGTATTCATGGCCTCCAGGAGCGTCTTGCCCGGCAGAATCTCCGCCGACATGGCCGCCGAGTGGGTCATGCCGGAACAGCCCACAGTCTCCACCAGCGCTTCTTCGATGACGCCGTTTTTGACGTTGAGGGTCAGCTTGCAGGCCCCCTGCTGAGGCGCGCACCAGCCCACGCCGTGAGTCAGGCCGCTGATGTCGCCGTTCTCCTTGACCTGCACCCACTTCCCCTCCTGGGGGATGGGAGCCGGGCCGTGGTACGCGCCCTTGGCCACCGGGCACATGTGCTCGACTTCCGCGGAATAAATCATCCTTAGCACTACCCCTTTCATATAGAAAATCTGACGGCAAAATCCTTCAAATAACAACCTTACCTTATTATACCAGGGTCAGGGACTTGCTCCTTTAGGGAGCAAAAAGAGCGAGCCCCCCTTTATTTATTATATTTCGAAAGCGGCGGCAACCTCTTTCAGCTTCGCGCGGATAGGGATGTTCTGGGGACACTTGGACTCGCACACGCCGCACTCCACGCAGGCGCTGGCCTTATTACCTTCCCGGTCGTCGGCGAGCATGTAATGGTAGCTGGCCTTCTGCGTTGTCCAGTCCCCGGAGATCGCTCCGTTGTTGTAGTTCGAGAAGCACTGAGAAATGTCCACCCCCTGCGGGCAGGGCTTGCAGTAGGCACAGGCCGTGCAGGGAACCCTCATACGGCTGGTGAAAAGGGCCTTTGCGGCCTCCGCCAGCTCCAGTTCCTTCGCGTTCAGATTGCCTGGCTGACCCTTGGCGGCGCTGGCGATGTTCTGTTCCATCTGTTCCGGCGCGCTCATACCGCTGAGGAGCAGCGCCACCTCCGGCTGGTGCCATACCCAGCGAAGCCCCAGCTCCGCCAGGTTGGGTCTGTCATAGCCCGCAGCCTGGGCCGCCGCCTCCAAGTCCGCCGGAACGGGGATGGACAGGTTTCCGCCCTTCAGGGGCTCCATCACTACGACGCCGATTTCCTTGCCGCGCGCGTAACGCAGGCCGTCAAGCCCTGCCTGGAAATTGTCGTCCAGGAAGTTGAGCTGTATCTGACACATGTCCCAAGCGTAGGCGTCCACGATCTTTTTGAAAGCGTCTAGTCCGTCGTGGAAGGAAAAACAGATGTAGCGGATTTTGCCCGCCGCCCGCGCCTTTTCCATGAAACTCATCACATCCAGCTTCACTAGCTTCTTCCATCGGGCGTCGGAAAGCGCGTGCAGCAGGTAAAAGTCGATATGGTCCGTCTGGAGCTGGGTTAACTGCTCGTTCAGGTGAAAATCCATGTCCTCGCGTTTTTTTACCATCCAGCTCGGCAGTTTCGTCGCGAGCTGAACTTTGTCCCGCAAGCCCTTCAGCGCCCGTCCCACGAAGGGTTCGCTGGCGCCGCCGTGGTAAGGGCGCGCGGTGTCGACGTAGTTGATCCCGCTGTCGACGGCCGTCCTCATCATCCGCGCGGCGGTGGGTTCGTCAACCTGCCCGTCCCGCGTGGGCAGCCTCATGCACCCAAAACCCAGGACAGACAGTTCTTCCTTAATTCGCGGCATTTTCCTGTACAACATTTCAACATACCCCCCAAACAAATCAAGTTAAACATAGAAAGCCCCCCGGTTTTGCCGGGGGGTCATACCTTGTTTTCTTTTCCGCGGGAAAGGCGCGCGATGTTTGATCTGTGCCGGGAAATTGCCATCACGGCTAGGAAGAGCGAGGCGAGGACAAAGGCGAAGGGCGCGCTGAGCATCCAGAAAAACACGGGGAGGACGAAGAGGGAGATCATTGAGGCCAAGGAGACGTAGCGTGAGGTGGTCATCACGGCGTACCAGACAGCGCCGCTCAAAAGGGTCACGGCGAAGGAGCGGTAAGGCCACAGGAAGAACGTCACGCCGTAGGTGGTGGAAACACCCTTGCCGCCTTTGAATTTCAGCCATATGGGGTAGTTGTGCCCCATTACAGCGGCGACTCCCGTCAAGGAAAGGAACCAGGGGGCGGTGCTGGTGGAGACCCCCGCCAGCAGCAGGGGCAGAGCCCCTTTCAACATATCGACCGCCGAGACGAAAACAGCCCAGCCTTGACCCAGCACGCGCCGCACGTTGGTGGCTCCTATCCCCCCGGAGCCCATCGTGCGGATGTCCACGCCCTTCAGCAGGCGGGCCGCAATGTAGCCGGTGGGGACGGAACCAATAAAGTAGGAAACGATCATCCACAGTATCGCGTTTCTCACGGCATACCCTCCCATTTTTCTTTACTTTCAATCTTATATATCGGCGCACAATCAATATGACATGAAACATTTATTACGGGAACACCTCATCATCAATAGTTTTGCGCACAAAACCGCAAACCGCCTTAAATCACGTAACTGAGGGAGGCTTGAAGCTCTCCCTCAGTCCGCGCGCCGCTTTCTCGCCAGCCCCAAAGAGTACTTTCGTTCAGTATAACGCAAAACGCGGGGCTTGGCCAGATACCGGAGGGAACCCAAAATCGCAGCTCAAGGAAGCACTGATTAATGGGGTTCTTAGGGGCCTCAGGCCCCTAAGCGGGATGTGGGGCAGAGCCCCACAAGGGCAGCGCTTCCTTAAAATCAAAAAATCTCCATATATTAGGATCAAAACAATAGTTCTCCCTGTTTTTAATTTTCACCCATTGAGTGAAAGTTTTATAGGGGGGAAACACTAATTAATGGGGTTTTTTCCAAAGACGACGGAATTTTTCGAGTCATGCACATGTCCGTGACGGCGGCCCCTAAGCGGGGCGTGGGGCGGAGCCCCACAAAGGGATTAATCAGCGCTTCCTTTACCTTATCGTGTATCATCGTGTATCAAGGACTGAATCAATCGCTGCGCCGCATCAATTTTTCTACCAAAGGGAACTTGCCTAGGTGCCGTAAAAGGAAACACCGTCGATTTTTTTCAACGGAATCAGTCCGTGTTCTTCCGTTTCGAGGATAGGCCCCTCAATGGGGTCAAAGTACACCGCCGTCACCAAGTCCAAGGCTTCCTGCACTTGTCCGGCGTCGTCGGTGTAGGAGAAAGCGATCCATCGACCCACGTAGCTGGCGGTGGAATATTGTTCCGTGCTGGCTAAGCCCTCCAGTGCCTTGGTCATGTTGGTCATCTGTTCAAGCGTGCTGAACTGCGCCATCTGCGCGATGAACTCGCGGTCATCCATGGGGTTCAGCGGATCTTGATTGGCGAGTTCCGCGATCAGGAGCTTTAGAAAAGCGTCCTTGCCCAGCTCATTGGATACAGTACGTGACGCCGCTGACATTTGATCGGAAGTAAGCGCCGAATTCACTCCATTCACTGCCATGTCGATTCCTCCTTGTTTACGCTACCCAGTAGAGCAGGCCCTCGTTCAGGTCCACTCGAAAAACCGTTTCCTCGTCCGTCCCGTCGTCATCTCCGGCTAAAACGCCGTTTCCGTTCTGCTCCGCGCCCTGCTGCTCATGCTGACGCTGGCCGCCGTCCTGCTGGACATCCACCGAGAAATGAGTCAGCTCCACCCCTTGCTGAGCCAGAGTGAAGCGAAGCTGCATGAGCTGATCCTGTACCAGCTGCCGAACCTGCTCGCTGCTGACCTTGATGGCGGCTTCCAACCCCGTCGTGGTGCTGGTCAGCTCCACAGATACACGCCCCAGCGCGGGCGGGTCTACGATCACCTCAGCCTTTTGAACGCCGCTGGCACGGATAAATCGCACGGTGTTGTCCAGCCCTTCACGCAACGCCTCGTTCCGCGGCAAGTGGACTCCTTTGCCCAAATCCAGCCGCTGCACCGGAGCCTCGGCGCTCACTCTAACGTTGGAGGGGGCGTCGATCACCCCCTGAAAAAAGCGGTCGAAATCCACCCCGTGCTCCGAAACACTGGCTTTCGGCTGCCCACTCCCCGCGGCCGCGCCGCCTGCCAGGGGCGCGTCCCCCTTCAACTCCGGGGAAAAGCGCGCTGCAAGGGAGTCACGCTGAACGCCCGCGTCCTGCACTTCGCGCGTTCCCTCCGGGACCTTCCCCGCCTCGACCACAGGGGGAACAGGAACGGTCAAAACCGCCGCGTCCTTCAGTTCGGGAAAGAGAGTTTTTTCCTCCTTATCCCGTTCCTCCGCCTTGTTTTTCTCAGGCTCACCCAGGCCATTCTCCGTCTTGCGCGGGACTCCTTTCAAATATACGTGGATCCGGGACGCAACCAAAGCCTGCGGAGAGTCCGCCGTGTCCGATCCGTCGTCCTTCGGCTGAGCCTCTAAGCCGTTTTCCAATTTTGTTAGCACAAGGTCCATATTTATGTTCAGGCACCCTGGGTCTCCGCCTGTTTTGGCAAGGTCGTATAATTGGCGCTGAAGCCCCAGCTTCGACGACATTTCCAAAAGGCGGGGTATATCCCACTTAGCGGTGTCTTGCCAATCCTTGCCCAAGAACTTTTCCATTCGCTTAGAGAATTCATCAGCGCCGAGGCCTTTTGCTTCCAGAGCATCCTTGAGAAATGCCAGGAGATCCTGCATAGACTCCGAAAAAACCTTGAAGGAAGCAGTAGGTTCCGAGGTTTCGAAAAATCCCACTTCTAAAGTTTTGAAAAGGTCAACTTCTAAGGTCTTAAAAAGGTCAGGTTCTAAAGTCTGAAAAAGTTCGCACGCCGTGTTTTGGGAAAACACAGATTCTGTGTTTTGAGAAAGCACAGGTTTCATGTTTTGAGAAAGCACAGGCTCCACGATATTAAAAAACACAAATTCTCCGTCTTGCTCCTCTGTTTTGCCCTCTACATGCTGTTCAGTAAAGGAGTTTACGATTCTTTCCGGCTTGATGAGCTGCTCGCTGCCGCGGCTGGCCTCGGCCAGGCAGGAGGCGAAAGCGCCCCTGTCCGCCGGTTCACACTCGACGGCGGCCCGTTTTGCACTCCGCGCATTCGCGGCAGGCTCCAAGGATTTTCCCGGCTCCGGGACGATAGGAAACATATTGCTCTGCGCACTCGACATGGATTTCACCTCAATAAAGATAAAGGGGGAAAGCTGGAACTTTAGGAAGCACTGATTAATAGAGTTCTTAGGGGCCTGAGGCCCCTCGGGGTCCGAGACCCCAGGGCGTGGGGCGGAGCCCCACAAGGGCTTAATCAGCGTTTCCTCTACTGCTCCACCGTCATCAATTCGGTAAGTCTGGCAGCTCTTCTGGGGTCCATTTTTCCCAGGATGGAGGCTCTGGCCTCGTTGGGGAGCTTTTGTAAAAGTCTCACCGCCAGGGGGTCTCGCAGCTGTTCCACTATCTGAGCCGCGTTGCGGGCCGACATATCCTGGTAAGTTCTAACCACCTGGTTGAGCAGCTTCTGTTCCTCGCTATCCTCCGCACTCGCCCCTCTGGGCTCCGCTTGGGCATTTCTCCTGGCGGTCTCCGCCCTGGCCAGACGCTCCGCTCTGGCCGCCACGTCGCTGGATGCCGCGTCGAACTCGGCCCTTGTGGTGCTCAACTCCCGCTCCCGCGCATCAAGACGCTTTTGCCACTCCTCAAGTTCAAAGGCACGGCGTTCGGCCACTGTCAGCGTATACTGTTCCGGTATGCCGAAAAAATCGGCAATTGGCTTTCCCACGTAAGGAAGCTGGGGAATGATCCCCCACACCAAAGGCCTGGCATCCCACAAGCCGCTGTAATGCAGCCCAGCGCCCACTCCAAGGGCTAAAAGCAGCAAAGGGAAGAGCAAACGCGCCTTGCCGCCTTCTTTCTTCTGTTTCACGACTGGCGCGGGCTGCACCGCGCCCTCAAGGCGTTCGTCCCGGTCCTGCCTCTCACCCCGCCGTTCTTCGGCCATTATTCTTCCTCCCGGTAACGGTGGTACAAAGCCATAACGTTCTTGACGTAACGCGCGGTCTCCGCGAAGGGAATTCCGCTCGCGGCTTTCACACGCGACGGTCCCGCGTTGTAGGCCGCCAAAGCCATTTCTACGTCCCCGTTGTATTTATCGGTCAACTGGGCCAGATATTTTACCCCGCCCTCGATATTTTGCTCTGGGTCAAAAGCATCCTCCACACCCAGCATCTTCGCTGTGCCCGGCATGAGCTGCATCAGTCCCCGCGCGCCCTTCGAGGAAACGGCGTCGGCCCTCCATCCCGATTCCACCTGAATGACGGCTCGGACCAGTTCTTCGTCGATATTGTACTTTTCCGCGGAACGAGAGACGTGTTTCCTCAAGTCGTCCATGGCGGTATAGGCCCCCGCTTTCCCAGCGCCTGGTTTATCCAGCTTATCCAAGACGTCCACAAAGCGGCTCGCGGGTGGTGTACCCAGAGGCGCGCGCCGGAACTCGAAAGGCTGAGAGCACCTCTGAGCGATTTCCTCTATGCGGTTTAAAACTTTGTTCATGTTGGAAAGATCGGGGCTCATATGCCAACCTCCTTCTTCACGCTCTTCACGCTGGGTCCGGCGTCGTGAGGCGCGTGACCCAAAGTACGGGCCAGTCCGTGGTTGAAACGCGTCACGGCAATATCGTCCAGCTCGCCCTGCTCAATGTTCACGAGTTCTTGGCGCACGTTCACCCTAAGGCGGTCGAGGTACCCTTCCATCATGCGCACATCGCGGTGGCGTTCGGTCAGGCGCTCCTCCGTGCCGGTGATTCTGCGCCGCACATCGCTCAAGTTTTCTCGGCTTTCGCCGATATGCTTTTCGATGACGTCGATACATTGTCTCTGAAACCAGAGTACCTGAGGGGAAACAACTCTTTCCGTCCCGCCGAAAAAGTCCTTAATGGCCTGCTTCTTTTCACCCCGGAGGGAGTCGATGCGCCGCAGGACGACCTCCTCTTCCCGGCGCTCCTCCGCCAAGATGATCTGCTCAGTTTGGCGGTCGTTTTCCCGGAGTTTCAGTATCCGATCGAACCTTTGAATCCGTTGCTGCATGTTTCGTGCCTCCTGAAAAAACTTGGGGCTTTGCCCCAAACCCCACTTAGGGGCCGCAGGCCCCTACCCCTTTTCCTATATTTATCCTTTTTTCCTTTTTATCCTTCCGGCGCCAAGGTTACAATCCGCTCTACGGTCTCCTGAAACGTGGAGGATTCCTCCACCTTTTGCGTCAAGAACGCGCGCACGGAATCCAGGTGTTTCAAGGCCCAGTCCACGCGCTGATTGGCCCCGGTTTTGTACGCGCCGATGTTGATCAGGTCTTCCGACTCCGCGTAGGTCGCCAGCAGTTCCCTCACCCGTCCCGCGGCCGCCAGGTGCTCTTGAGAGACGATAGCCGGCATCACGCGGCTCACGCTTTCCAGAACGCTGACGGAGGGGTAGAAGTTGCGCGCGGCTATCTTCCGGGACAGGACGATGTGTCCGTCCAGGACTCCCCTCACCGTGTCCGCCACGGGTTCATTCATGTCGTCGCCCTCCACCAGCACCGTGTAGACGCCGGTGATACTGCCGCGCACGCCCGCTCCGGCGCGCTCCAGCAGCTGGGGCAGAAACTCAAAAACCGAAGGCGTGTAGCCTCGCGTGGCCGGGGGTTCTCCTATCGCCAGCCCGATCTCGCGCTGCGCTCGGGCCACCCGCGTCACGGAGTCCATCATCAGGAGAACGTTCCTGCCCTCGTCCCGAAAGAACTCCGCGATGGCCGTCGCCGTCAGGGAGGCCTTCAAGCGGATCAAAGGAGGCTGATCCGAGGTGGCAATCACGACCACGGAGCGCTTGAGACCCTCCTCCCCTAGATCTCGCTCGATGAACTCCCGCACCTCGCGCCCGCGTTCCCCCACCAAGGAGATCACGTTGACGTCGGCGGTGGTGTAGCGCGCCATCATACCTAAAAGGGTGCTCTTCCCCACACCCGAACCGGCGAATATTCCTATACGCTGTCCCGTCCCCAGAGAGAGCAGGCCATCAATTACCCGAACCCCTACGGAAAGGGGGCGCTCAATCATCTGCCGCCGCAGGGGATGAGGGGGCTCCGCGTGCAGGGGGTAGAGGTCCGTAGTCACCAAGGGCCCCTTGTCGTCCAGGGGCTCCCCCAGGCCGTCCAAGATACGCCCCAGCAGAGATTCTCCCACAGCCACGCCCAGGGGCCGGTCCATGGAGATGACGTCGCAGCCGGGCCCCACCTCCCTTAGATCGCCCAAGGGCATGAGAAGCACCCGGTCGCCGCGGAAGCCAACCACCTCGGCGTTCAGACCGTGGGAGCCGTCTCGGAAGGAAATCCGGCACAGGTCCCCCACGCGTACATCGGGACCCTGGGACTCCGCCACTAAGCCCACCACCTGCACGATACGGCCGTTTATCTTAATCAGGGAAAGTTGTTCCAGATCGGTCTCCAGTATAGAAAAAAGGTCATCTACACTACGCATTCGCGGCCTCCGACACCTTTTTTGCCGCTTTTCGGGTCTCTGAAGGTTCCGGTGCCTTTCCTAATTTTTGGAAAAGTTTCTCAACGGCGCCCTCAATTTGTTCGAGCTGAACACGCCAGCGGGCATCATAGATTCCCAGATTCGTCTCCACGATACAGCTGCCCCTGTCCACGCTGGCGTCCGGCTTCAACGCCAGGTGCTTGACGCCCCTCAGAATGTCTCCAAATTCCCCCGCCATCCTGTCCCGCACAAGCTCCAAGTCATCGGGGGACACGTAGATCAGCACGTAATTTTTATCGCTGAGGCGCGACAACACGTCCGCCAAAACCGCCAACACACCGTCTGGCGAGAGGGTCGTCTCGCGCTGCAGCATCTTTTTCAGCATTTCCTGCCAGAGTCGAACCATCCGAGGCTGATTCAGCATGACCAGCTCGGCGAAGTTCTCTTCCAGTTTCAGGGCAATTCCCTCAAGTTTTGCCGCCAAAGCCGAAAACTTTTCTCTGTACTCCGCTTCAACCTCGGTTCTCGCCTTGCTCAGGCCGGCTTCGTAGCCGCTTTTCAGCCCCTCCTCGTGACCCTGGGCCGCGCCATCGACGCGGGCCTGTTCCTTGGCGGTCCCAATGCTCGCCGTCATCTCCCGCTCCTTTTGAGCGGCAGCGTTTCGGATACTCGCCATTTCCGTCTCCAGAGACGTGAGTTGCGCCACGAAACCCTGTCTTTCGGCTAGAGCCCCCGCCAAGCGTGTTTCCAGCTCAGCGACCTGGCCGTTCAGTTCTTCGATTTTCGCCAAGTCGGCCGCTCGCTCCGGCGTTTGGGTCGGTTGCGTGTTCGCGCCCGCGTCCCCATTCAAAAGCTGCTCTTCCTCCTGTGAAGAAGGAAGAGCAGGCTCAGAGGCAACACCTATTTTTACCGCTTCCGGCAGGAGGCGGACGGTACGCAGGACACCTTGGCGCAATTTAGACAACCAACTCGTCCTCCCCGCCAGACGCGATAACGATCTCGCCGGCTTCCTCCAGAGCGCGGACCGAATTGACGACCTTTTGCTGCGACTCCTCCACGTCCTTGACGCGCACCGGGCCCATGTATTCCATGTCCTCCTGGAGCATTTCGGCCGCCCGCTTGGACATGTTTTTGAAAAACTTCGCGCGCAGCTCCTCCGTGGCGCCTTTGAGGGCCAGCCCCAGCTCCTTCATGTCGACCTCGCGCAGAACGCGCTGCAGCGAGCGGTCGTCCAGACGGATAATGTCCTCGAACACGAAGAGGCGCTTCTTGATCTCCTCCGCCAGCTCTGGGTCGTTTTCCTCCAGGTACTCCATGATGTTGCGCTCCGTGGCCCGGTCGGAGCTGTTGATGAGGGTGACGACGGCGTCGATGCCCCCTGCGATGGTGAAGTCCTGTCCCATGACGGTGCTCAGCTTGCGTTCCAGCACGCGCTCCACCTCTCGCAAAACTTCGGGCGTGATCCGATCCATCTTGGCGATGCGCCTGGCCACCTCCGCCTGCATAACCGCAGGCAGTCCGCTGATGATCAGGGCCGCCTGAGGTGCTTCGAGATAGGACAAAATAAGGGCTATGGTCTGGGGGTGCTCCCCTTGAATGAAACTCAAAATCTGCTGAGCATCGGTGTGACGCATGAAATCGAAAGGACGGACCTGAAGGCTGGCCGTGATACGGGTAAGCAGGTTCTGAGCGCGTTCCGGTCCTAAAGCGCGCTCCAAAACGTCTCGAGCGTACTCCACGCCGCCGCGCGCCATAAACTCCCGCGCCATCAGAATCTCCTGGGCTTCCTTCATGACGTCCAGCTTCACCTCGGGCGTGACCTTCCTCAGATTGGCAACCTCGAGGGTGATCAACTCAATGGTGGTGTCGTCGAGAGCCTTGTAGACCTCGGCCGCGATGTCGTTTCCCAGCGCCACCATAAGAACCGCGATTTTTTCCCTGTTGGAGATGTTGCTCGCCCTAGCTGTCTTAGCCATAGAAGAACTCCTTTACATATAAAACGGGAAAAAGAGGGCTAGGCCTCTGTTGAAATCCATTCGTTGACCAGGTTGGCCACTTCTTTGGGGTTGTTCCTGGCATAGGCTTTCAACTGTTCCTCCAAAACCGCCATCTCCCCCTGGAACGCCAGCAGGTCGGGAGACGTGAGCATCTCCTGGATCGTGGGCACGTGTTTGCCATCCTCCTGTACCGCCTGGAGCGCCAGACGCTGCCTGCGCCTGCGCAGCCACCAAAGTACCGTCAAGACGACGCAGGCCAGCACCAAAAGCGCCGCGGCGATACCTAAAGCCAGGCGCACCAGACGTTCTCTGCGAAGTTCCTCTCGCATCTGAGTTATAATGTCATCGTCGAACTTGCCGGCGTTGACGACCACATCCCCCATCTGCGCGGTAGTGAGGCCGATAGCGGCCGCCACCATCGTTTTAACCCTGCCGAGTTCTTCCTCCCCCAAGTCTCCGTTCAGCAGCACGGAAGCTGTTACGCGTCTTTCCGTGCCCGGCGAGGACACCTCGCTGGTTTCCTCGGTGGTTATTTCGTAGTTTTTCACGCTTTCTTCTTTATTAAATTCGCTCTCCGTGTTTTGCGTGTTGACGGCGTAACCGGGGATGTTAGTGGTCGTTCCAGGCGCGCCGCCGGGAGGAGCGGAGCTGCCGGTGTAATTTTCCGCGTTCGATGTTTGGCTACGAAGGACACCCTGCCCCGTCTGGGGGTCAGGCATGTACCTCTTAAGGGTGCCGGTCCTCTTGCTGAAATCCAGCTCCACCTTCACCTTGACGACGACCTTGCCGACGCCGTACCTGGGTTCCAGCAGGCCGCGGATCTTGGACTCGTACTCCCTTTCGCGCTGACGCTCGAATTCCCTCTGTATCATCTTGAACTCGCCCTGTCCGTCGGGGATGTACAACATGTCGTCCGCCACCAGGTTGGACAGGTTGCGGCCAGCCGTGTCCACGATAGTCACCTCATCAGGCTGCAAACCCTCCACGCTCCGCGCCACGAGGTGGATAATTGCCTTGATCTGGTTGTAGCCCAGCTGCGCGCCGGATTT
This sequence comes from Synergistaceae bacterium, assembly GCA_031280275.1. GTDB lineage: Bacteria > Synergistota > Synergistia > Synergistales > Aminobacteriaceae > JAITGK01. The sequence goes on along the minus strand of JAITGX010000038.1, from coordinate 16,901 downwards.
CAACCGCAGCATGACGGACGCTTTGGAAGGCTGTTTTTGCTCCAGAAAAAGGGGTTCCCTAGGAATGACGATACTCACCTTGGCCGCTTCCACCGCGTCGACCCAGGAGATGGTGCGCTGAAGTTCCCCTTCTATTGCCCGAACAATGTTGATTCTCTGCTCGATCTCGCTTCTTCCCATCCTCGCGTCGTCGAAAATCTCCTTACCCACCTCGGAGCCCTTGGGAAGGCCCTCTTGAGCCAGGGCAAGGCGAACCTCGTAGACTTGGCTTCTCGGAAGGAGGATAGCGTCAGCTGCCGGGTCGAGCCGGTAGTTGCTGATGTTGTTTTCTTTGAGGTACGCGAGTACAGCCGCCTGGTCTTTGGTGTCCAGACCCTTGAAAAGCGGCTCGTAGGAAGTGCGTCCTGCCCACAAGATCGCCCCTGTCAGCAAGCCAAAGACCAAAAAAGCCGCCGCGAACAAAGACGCCTTTTGCCACGTCTTCAGCCCTGCCCAGAAAGACGAAAACTCAGGAAATAACTGCTTCAACCGCTCCATGGTCACTCAGCGGAACAAAATCAGCCGGATATCCTGGACAACTGCTGGTAGGCGTCCACAAACTTGTTGCGCAGCTCCAAAAACATCTTGAGAGCTATCTCCGCGCGGGAAGAAGCTAAAACCACCTCGGAGATGTCCTCCACGTCCCCTGTCGCCAGCTTAGTGACCAAGGCGTCCGACTCCAGTTGAAGGGTGTTGACCTCCTTCATGGACGAGGACAGCAGTTCTTCGAAAGAAACTGCACCGGAAAGGGCTGAAGTCTCAGGCCGTGTGAGCTTGGGGGTTTTCTTCTCAATCTCCGCGTACTTCATCATATCCAAGACTATCGGATCCATAGAAAACCTTCCTTTCAAAAAAACTTGTCCGCCTATCATACGCCGTTAAGCGGATATAGGCAATATATTGTTTTCGTTAAAACAGGGTAAAATTTCTCCTCATAAAACACCCGTTCGAGAACGCGCTCCCCGGCACGGCAAATTATTATAACGCAACTCTGCGTAAATTTCGTATTCTGATTTTTCATTGGCGGTTTTACGTCCGCGTTCAGAATTTTAGGGAAGCGCTGATTAACCCCTTTGCGGGGCTCCGCCCCATACCCTGCTTAGGGACCTTATACCTCTAAGAACCTCCCATTAATCAGTTATTTTAAAGATTTTTTGATTTCAACCTGTTGATTTAGGCTGATTTCAGGGGGCTTGACTTTGCGGGGGGCAGGGGTATAATACGAAGCCGTTTGTGATTTTAGAGTAATAAAATATTTTAGGGGAGGAAGTTTTTGTAATGAGAAATTGGAAAGTTTGTGTGTTGACGGTTCTGTTTGTGATGTTTGCCGTGGGAAGCGCCTTCGCCGCGCCGTTCACGTCCGACAAGGGCGGGTTTTCCATTGAACTTCCCAAAGGCTGGGACCCCATGCCGAAGGAACAGCTCGAAGCTATGGCCGCCAGCGGAACCTACCTTGTAGCGACGGATCAGGCCGCGATGATGACCGGTAAAGCACTCACCCTGACTGTAACCAAAGTGCCCGTGCCCGACGCGTCCTTGACAACCCAGAGCCTTGTCTCGGCTATGAGCGGTCAGGCCACTGCGGTCCCCGGAGTCAAAGACGTCAAGAGTGAACTCAAAAACGTGGGGGGTGTGGATTGGGCGGCGCTTTCCTACACCGTGGAGGTGAGCGGCATGACCTCAGCTCTGGCGCAGTACTCTTCCGTCAAGGACGGGAACCTGATCACCATCATCTTCACCCTCGACAAGCTGGCGGGTTACGAGTCCCTGATCGAGACGACGGCAAGTTCTTACAAAGCGAAGTAACCCGTAAGCAGGGCATCGCGCCCCTGTTGGACAGGCTCTGAAAAAAGCCCCCGGCCGTAATGGTCAGGGGCTTTTCTGTATCTGTACTTTTACGCCGCGTCAACCGCGAGCGGGTCGGACTCTGGCTTTCGGCGCGGCTATGGCCCCCAGCGCTTTGGAGGGCTTGGAGGGAGACTCAATACCCCGCAGCTTGAAACGCGCTAGCACATCCGCCAGAGTCTGAGCGTGCCCGGTCATGAGCGAGGATTGCTCCGCCACTCCTTGCGCCGCCTGCGCCGTCTCGTCGGCGGCCCGGCGGATGTTCGCGATGGTGTCCACCACCTCCATTGTGGACTTGGTGGAGTTATCTATTGCCGTTGCCACCTCTTTGCTGGAGGCCGCCTGTTCCTCCGCCACGGCCGCGATGTTCTGAATGGAGTCGTTGGCCTTGTTGATCTCCTGCAGGGCCTCGTCCAACTCCTTTTGGGCCTGCTCCGCCTGGCGAAGGGTTTCTTCCAGCAGCCGCCCAGCCTCCGTCGTGGCCGCGATACTAGCTTGGGCTCCGCTTTGAAGCTCCACGATGATACCGTTCACGTTTTGGGCCGCTCGGGCGGACTCTTCCGCCAGCTTGCGCACCTCCTCGGCCACGACGGCGAACCCGCGCCCCACCTCGCCAGCCCGCGCCGCCTCGATGGCCGCGTTCAGCGCCAACAGGTTCGTCTGATCCGCTATTCCCGTGATAACCGACACGAAGCTGCTCACGTTTTCCACGGAGGCAACCAGTTCCCTGGTTTTGGTCTCGCTTTCCTTAGAATTTTTGTCCACGTTGCGCATACCCTTGATGACGTTGTTCACCGTCTGAATGGCCTTGTTTGAGGCGTCCGTGGTCTGAGAAATGAAGGCTGCGCTGTCCGTGGCCGACTGGGCTACCGTGTCAGCTCCAGCGCTCATTTCCTCCACGCCGGCGTTGCACTCCTCCAAGGCCGCCCCATTGGACTCACTCAGCGTGGACACCTGGTCGATGGACGCCTTGACCTCCTCCATGGAGGCATTGGTCACTTCGGAGATAGCCGAAAGGTTCTCAGCGCCCTCCGCGAGGCTTTGCGAGACTTGAACGACTTCGTGCATGGTGTGTTCCTGCGACATTACCATGTCCGACAAGGCTTCCACCATGCGCCCCAGCTCGTCCCGCCCTTCATAATGGAAGTCCTCCTTCTCAATAGAGAGGTCGCCGTCCCCGGCGCGCTGAGCCAGGTCAACAATGGTGTTGAGGGGCTTCGATATACTCCTCGCGAGGATTATCGCCACAAAGAGACCCAAAACAATGGCAATAGCGGCGGCGGCGAACAACACGGATATCACCGTGCTCAGGTCCGCCAGGTTCTGCCTTGAGACCTCTTTGATACGCTCCACCGAGAGCAGAGAGGCGTTGCTGCTCTCTACGTTGAAGGCGTCCATCAGCGGAGCGCGGGCTTTGTGGAGCTCATCCAGCTCAACGAAAGTCGCCGCGAATTCGCTCGAGATTTTCTCTAAATCCACCAATACAGCGTTCAAGCTCTCTAGAGTTCTCTTCTCATCGGCGGTGTTGAGCAAGGCTCCCAAGGGTTGCAGCTTTCCCTTGATAGACTGCATTATGACGGCCGTCCGCCTCATCTCCGCCGCGTCGTTGGTGGCCATTGCCCGCACGATTACGCGCCGCACGAACATGACGTCCTCTAGAATCTGCGCACTCAGCAGCAAAGCGTCCACCTGCTGCGCTGCCCTGACGTTGTCCTGGGCGGTGATGTCGCTTTTGGCGCTTGCGTGGATCGTCTCTAGAATTCGGCGCGCGGCAACGGACGCATCCTCGGCCGCCTTTCCGGTCGCGTTAAACAGGGTCTGCTTTTTTGCGATAATGGGCATAATGCGCTCGCTCAAACTTATGTACTCCTTCGCTATCGGCTCGACCTTCTCCACCATGTGAGTGGGACCACGAAGGATTGAGCTGTGGCTGCGCAGCGCGGTTATCGCGTTATATGACTTCCGGTATTTCGCCAGCTGGTTGCTGAAGTTCGCGATTGCCTTATCGGTTTCTGTGTACTGCACCTCGCGCATTGCCAGGAACACCTCATAGGCGTCGACCTCAACCTGTCTGCTCAGTTCCAGTGACGGAACGACCCCCCCCGTCAAAAAAGTTGTGCCGTTCATGACCACAGAGACGTATTGCCACGTCAGGGCAATTGACGCGATGAACACCAGCAGCAGAACTCCAAAACCCAACAGCAGCTTATGACTGATTTTCAAATTTCTTCCCATTATGTCCCATCTCCTCCAAATTTTCTCGCCAGCCCGTCCATATGGCTTAGTTTGATTTAAGCATATCATAGTATAGCGCATGTGAGTGTTCAAGGGGGTATCGAAATAAAATTTCATTAAAAATTGTTAAGGAAACGCTGATTAAGCCCTTGCGGGGCTCTGCCCCACGCCCTGCTTAGGGGCCTCAGGCCCCTAAGAACCCCATTAATCAGCGCTTCCTTAATACTGACTCTGCAAATTACCTTGGGTTTTATGAAAAACCCTATTGCGGCGTCGGAGAAACAGGGTTTTCTCGCTCTTGGGCTTGCACCTCAGATGGGAAAGAGGGATAATTTAAAAGAAAATTCCAATCCTGGGAGGTTTGGGCTATGTTAAGCGTGTTCGACATTTTCAAAATCGGGGTGGGGCCGTCCAGTTCTCACACGGTGGGGCCGATGAAAGCGGGCCGGATGTTCGTGGAGGAGCTTCGAGACAAGGGACATCTGGGCTCCGTCACGCGGGTGCGGGTGGACGTCTACGGCTCCCTGTCGCTGACGGGCAAAGGGCACAACACGGACATGGCGATTATCATGGGGCTGGCGGGAAACTCCCCCGACACGGTGGACATCGAAGCCATTCCCGCGTTTTTGGCGAAGGTGGCCCAAACGGAGCGGCTGCCGCTGCGAGTCGGCTCCGATGTGCGTGAGGTGGAGTTTAAGCGCGGCGGGGGGTTCTGTTTTCATAACGAGAACCTGCCGCTTCATGAAAACGGAATGGAGATTCACGCTTTCGCGGGAGAGGCGGGAGAGAAGGAGGTTTACTTCAACACCTATTACTCTGTGGGAGGCGGATTCATCGTGGACGCGGAGCACTTCGCTCAGGAGGGGAGCGACAGCGCGTCCCGTCAGACGCCCTACCCTTTCGCTTTTGGAAGCGAGCTTCTCGCCCACTGCGCAGAGACGGGGCTCTCGATTTCCGCGCTTATGCTGAAAAATGAGGAGGTTATGCACGATCGGGCCGAGATCGACCGATATTTCAACGCGGTTTGGGACGTAATGCGGACCACGATGGAGCGGGGCATGAACGTCGAAGGAATGCTGCCCGGCGGCCTGAACATCATGCGGCGGGCCAAGCCGCTGCGCCACCTGCTGGAGTCTACGGACCGCTACACCAATGACCCCATGAAAGTCATTGACTGGGTGAACCTCTTCGCCCTGGCCATGAGCGAGGAGAACTCCGTGGGCGGGCGCGTGGTGACGGCGCCCACCAACGGCTCCTGCGGAGTCATTCCGGCGGTGATCGCGTACTACGACCGCTTTGTCGTGCAGCTGACCACGGAAAGCCTGGTTCGCTTCTTCATGGCTGCGGGAGCCGTGGGGCTTCTCTACAAGATGAACGCCTCCTTCTCCGGCGCGGAGGTCGGGTGTCAGGGCGAGGTAGGTGTCGCCTGCTCAATGGCGGCCGCTGGCCTGACGGAACTCATGGGCGGCAGTCCGATACAGGTTACGGGTGCGGCGGAGATCGCCATGGAGCACAATCTTGGCCTGACCTGCGACCCGGTGGGCGGCCTCGTGCAGGCGCCCTGCATTGAGCGCAACGCCATCGCGGCGGTGAAGGCGATCAACGCCTCGCGCATGGCCCTGCGGCGCACCAACCCGCCGCGCGTGCCGCTGGACGTCATCATTGAGACCATGTACCAGACGGGCAAGGACATGAACGCAAAATACCGCGAGACCTCCACGGGCGGCCTGGCCCTTACCCTGCGCTGCGAGTGAAGACAAAGACGGGGCCGCCCGCCGGTACGCATGGTGGTGTGGGAGGACGGCCGTTCAACAGCGGCCTCCTACCCGATTCGCTTTGTCGTAAGCCCCTTGAAACGAGCCCAGGACAGAATTTCCAAGGCTTCGTCCAAGGAGCGGGGGGAGCCGCCTGTGTAGGACTCCATCGCTGCCTCCACGATTTGGGGAATGGCGGTGAAGGGAATTTCTCCTTTCAGGAATCGGTCAACCGCCGTCTCGTCAGCGCCGACCAGAAGAGCCGGGTACGCCCCGCCCCGTGCCGCCGCCTCCTTGGCCAGACGCAGCGCCGGGAAACGCCGTTCGTCCGCCAAGTCGAAGGAGACGCGCCGAGCGGATAAGTCCGGACGCGGATAGTTGACCCTCGGCGGCAAGCGCTCCGGCCAGAGGAGACAGGAGACAGCGGGAAGGCGCATGTCTGGGTCCCCCGCCAGCATTTTTACGCTCCCGTCCTCGAACTCCGTCAGCCCGTGAACGAAGGAACCCGGTGAGATCAGGGCCTCCACCTGATGAGCCCCCAGCCCGAACAAAAACATCGCCTCGATCAGCTCAATTCCCTTGTTCATCAGGGTGGCGCTGTCGACGGTGATCTTCGCTCCCATGCTCCACACAGGGTGCTTCAGGGCCATCTCCGGCGTGACGTTCTTCAGGTCTTCGGGGCTCCAGTCCCGGAACGGCCCCCCCGACGCCGTGAGGTAGATTTTGCGCGGGCTTTCCGCCTCCCCGTGAAGGCATTGCCATATGGCGTTGTGCTCACTGTCCAGGGGGCGGAGCTGATCGCGCCCCAGCACCAGGGGCATGACCCACGGTCCGCCCACCACGATGCTCTCCTTGTTTGCCAGCGAGACCTCCTTCCCGGCCTTCAGGGCTTCCTGAAGGGCGCTGATGGCCGCCGTGCCGGAGGAGGCAAAAACCACGTGGTCAACCTCAGGGGCCCGCGCGATCTCCAAAAGTCCCGAAACCCCGCGGAGAACCCGAAGAGGGCTTCCCGAAAGCTCCCTCGCAAGGGCGGCGGCGGCGGCCTCGTCGGCAAGGCAGAGAACCGGCGGTCCGAACTCGGCCGCCAGGCGCGCCAGCTTTTTTCCGTCCCGCCCCGCGGCCAGGGCGGCCACCTCCAGCCGGTCTCCATGAGCGCGGCAGACGTCCAGCACCGACGTACCCACGCTGCCCGTCGCCCCGATGAGCGCAACGCGCTTCCTCGCCCCTCTGTTCTCCTTCATACCAGAAGCATCCCGAAAAGAAGGTAGGTCAGAAGCCCATTGATAAGAACGCTGTCAAAACGGTCAAGGACTCCGCCGTGGCCGGGGATCAGTTTGCCGGAGTCCTTCACGCCCGTCTCCCGCTTGATCAGGGACTCGGCAAGGTCGCCGAACTGCCCGGCGAAGCCGCAGATCAGCCCTATCAAGAACAAGGGAAAGGGCGGCCTCTTCTGGATATAGATGATGAGCGCGATGGTCAGCACACTGCCCAGCGCGCCTCCGATGAAGCCCTCCCAGGTCTTTTTGGGGCTGATGTTTTCGCAGAGGGACGTCCGGCCCCACCAGGTACCCACCAGATAGGCCGTCACGTCGCAGCTCCATGTACAGGTGAAGAGGGAGGCTAAGAGAAGCCGTCCCGTCGGGATGTTGATCAGCGAGATCAAACACGTCCAGGGCACGACGATGAAGAGGATTCCCGAAAGAGTTCCCCCTGTGTTCCAAACGGCGAAGCTGGTTCCCCACATCTGGCGGCGGACGATTTCGAGCATCAGAATAGCGTAGACCGTCAGGGAGAGAATCAGCGGGACGACCACCGGCCTCACGCCGTTCGTTGAGGAAAGGAGCACGGCCAGGGCGGAGAGGTAGCCGATCCCTCGCGAGAGCCGGAACTGGGGCGTCAGCAGGCGGTAGTACTCCGAGAGGGACAGAAGCGCCAGCGCCGTCGCCACGAGCACCCAAAGCCAGCCTCCCTTGTAGATGCCGATGGAGATGCCCACAACGACCATCAAACCGCTGGAGGCGCGCAAAATCAGGTTTCTTTTACGCACCGCATCCATTTGCCGCTCCTTCTTCTCTCCTGTGCTGCTCCAGGCGCTCCTTAAGAGACTGAATATCCTGCCAGGTCTGGTCCTTGGGACTGCCCTTTCTCCGAGAATCATCGCGCAGGAGGTAGCTGGGGTGGTACATCGGGAAAACGTCGATACCGCGCCACTCAAACCAGCGTCCCCGAAGCGTCGTTATCCCTGCCGTCGTCTTCAAAATCCACTTCGTCGGCGTGTTGCCCAGACACACAAGGATTTTCGGTCTCAGCAGAAGAAGCTGCGCCTCCAGAAAATCCCCGCACAGCATCATTTCCTCCGCTTCCGGGACGCGGTTGTTGGGTGGGCGGCACTTCACCACGTTGGCGATGAAGACCTCGCTCCGAGATATACCCCCCGCAGAGAGGATCTTTGTCAAAAGCTGCCCCGCCCTGCCCACGAAGGCCAGGCCCTGTTTGTCCTCGTCCTCGCCGGGTCCTTCCCCCACAAACATCAGGGGTGTGTTCACGGAGCCCTGCCCGAACACGACATTCGTGCGCGTGGCGGCAAGCCCGCACCGGGCGCAGGCCTGCACGCGCGCCTTCAATTCCGCCCAAGCGGCGGCCCGTTTTTCCGTCAGGTTGTCTTCCATAATTTCATACCCCATGCCCTGAACTTACAAAACAACCTCATTGATGGTGATGTTCACCTTTTTGACCTCCATTCCCGTGAAAAAGCTCAAGCCCATGTAGAGCCTTCTTTGCAGGAGCCGGGCCACGTAGAGCGCGTTGCTGTCCCCCACTCGGATATCCACCACCAGGTTGACGTTCAGACCGTCCCCGTCGGGAACCACGGTGAGTTCTCGCGCCTGCTGAACGTAGCCTCCAGGCGCTATCAGCCGGCGGATCATGTCCCGGATGGCCTCAGGATCAATGGTTACATGGCCGTCAAAGCTGAAGGGCGGCTTTACCACCGTGCGAGTCTCGTCCAGCCTGTCCTTCTTGAAGAGGTCCTTCAGTTGATCGACCAGCTTTCCAGCGAAGTTGCGCTGTATCTGGGTGCGGGAGACGGGAACCACGTGCTGTTTTTTCTCACGCCTCTCTTTTAAAGCGTTGCTGATGTCCTCGCGGGAAGCGACCTCGGCGATGTCCACAACTTTTTCGGGCTGAGGCAGACCCAGGCGCTCCACGATCTTCCCCATCATAGAGTCCGACGTGGCGATGACCAGCACCCTGCAAGGCGCGTGGGCGACCAGAAAATTCACAACCTCCTGTTGGTGCCGTGGTTCCTCGAAAAGTGCCCGGCGTATGGCCCGCACCAGGTTTTTTTCGGACTTGGCGCTCTTGCCCGCCATGATCCGTCCCTTGGAAACCAGCAGTCCATCATCAATGACGAAATCAATTCCGTACTGGCGCGCCACTTGAGAGGCTCTTTGGCTCTTGCCCGTCCCCGCCGCGCCCACGAACGCCACGACCCCCACTTTTGAGAGCGAGGCAGGCTCCTTGTTCTTCGCCCCCGCTTTTCCCGTCCTTTCCATTGCCTTTTCCCGTTACTCTGGGTCAGCCTCGAAGGCCGCTTCGGCTCCCAAGGCCCGCAGCTTCGCGTCGACGGATTCGTAACCGCGCAGCACGTGCTCCATGTTCTCCACCCGGGTCTCATTTTCCGCCGCCAGACCCGCCAGAATCAGGGCCGCCCCGGCGCGGAGGTCGGTGGCCTTCACCGAAGCCCCCCCCAGCTTCTCTACCCCTTTGATGACAGCGGTGTCTCCCTTGATCTTGATGTCCGCCCCCATGCGGTTAAGCTCCGCGGCGTACAGAAACCGCGCCTGAAAGACGCTTTCCTCCACCAAACTTACCCCGCCGGAAAGCGTCAGGGCCGCGGCCATCTGCGGCTGAAGGTCCGTGGGAAAACCGGGGAAGGGCATGGTCCTCACCGAAAGGGGCTTCAGTTTCTTGACGGGGTAAATCGTAACGGATTTCTCTCCCGTCGCCGCGTCCTTTCCCACCGAAAAAGACGCCCCAGCCTCCTCCAATTTCGCCAGGAGGGCGTCGATGTGTTCGAGAACCACGTCCTCCACCGTAATTTCTCCGCCTGTCATAACTCCAGCCAGAAGATAGGTGCAGGCCTCTATCCTGTCGGGAATGACGCGCTCCACGCAGTCCCGCGCTTCTCCCGACCCCTTGATGCGGATACAGCCCGCTCCCTCGGTGTCCACCTGCACGCCCATGGCCCGCAGCGTCTTGGCCAAGTTCTCGATCTCCGGCTCTCGAGCGGTGTTTTCCACGATGGTCTCGCCCTTAGCAAAGGCCGCAGCCATCATCAGGTTCTCCGTGGCCCCCACGGAAGGGAAGTCCAGGTATATCCGGCGGCCTCGAAGCTGTTCCGCCTGCGCGTGAACGAAGCCGTTCCGTATCTCTACCTTCGCGCCCATCTGCACCAGACCTTTCAGGTGAAGATCAATAGGGCGGCTCCCTATGGAACAGCCGCCCGGCAGAGGGAGAACGGCGCGCCCGCACCGGGCTAACAGCGGCCCCAGTACCAGAGACGAGGCCCTCATCATGCGCACCAGGGGCTCCGGGGCCTCCCAGGACACCTCCTCGGGCACGTCAAAGGAGAGCCTGCTCCCCTCCCGTCCCACGGAGACGCCTAGGGTCTCCAGCAGGGCGATCATCGTCTCCACGTCCTGCAAGCTGGGGACGTTGTTCAACACCATCTTCTGCCCCTTCAGGAGCAGGCAGGAGGCCATCACCGGCAGAGCCGCGTTTTTGGCTCCTTGAGTTCGCACCTTCCCTTTGAGCGGCTTCCCGCCCTTGATCCTCATACTGTCCATATTATCCCGCCTATATCCCTATAATTGCATCCTGGTTTTTATTGTTTAAGCCGAAATATGATAGCGGCGATTCGCGCCGCGGCGTTTCCGTCACCAAAGGGACAGGTCCGCTCCGCGAAGGACTTCCGGTAGAGAGCGTCCTCTAAGAGGCGGTTCGCCTCCCTTTCGATACGAACTCGGCTGGTGCCCACCAGCACTCCCGTCCCCGAATCAAGAGCCTCCGGGCGCTCGGAGACCTCGCGGAGGATCAGGAGCGGCTTTTTCAGCGCTGACGCTTCCTCCTGCACGCCGCCGCTGTCGCTCATAATAAAGAGGCTGCGGTTCATGGCCGCCACGAAAGCCGGATAGTCCAGCGGTTCTGTGAACGTGACGCCGGAACAGTCCCTCAGGGCCTCCGTCATCGTGTCTCGCACCTGGGGGTTTTTGTGGAGCGGGACGAGAAAGCGGAGTTCAGGGTGTCTCTCTGAAAGACCCCTCACGGCAGTGCAGATATCCTCCAGAGGTTTCCCCCAGGACTCCCGCCTGTGGGCGGTGAGGAGAACCAGCGGTGCATCCTCCGGGAACCTGTTCAGGACCTCCGGCTCACGGAGCCGCGCCAAAGTCCAAAAAAGCGCGTCGATAACCGTATTGCCCGTCACGAAGATCCCTTCTTCCCCGATACCCTCCGCCCTCAGGTTTTCCGCTGCCAGCGGGGTCGGCGCGAAGTGGAGCGAGGCGAGACGGTCGGTGAGAACCCGGTTTGCCTCCTCAGGAAAGGGGTGGGCCATGTCGCGGCTGCGAAGCCCCGCCTCCACGTGACCCACGGGCGTTTTCCTGTAAAAGCCGGCAAGGGCAGCGGCCAGGGCCGTCGTGGTGTCTCCATGAACCAGCAGCAATTCTTGGGGATTCGCGTCCAACCAGTCCCCCACGCCCTTCAGCACGGCGGTGGTGACGTGGTCCAGCGTCTGTCGCTCCCGCATGACGTTCAAGTTTGCGTCGGGCTCGACGCCGAAGTGGGCCAACGCCTGGATCAGCATGTCCGCGTGCTGTCCGCTGGCCAACACCCGCGCCTCGAAAGCGGGGTCACTCCTTAGGGCCAAAACCAGCGGAGCCATCTTGATGGCCTCCGGACGCGTCCCCACCACACAGGCAACCTTGATTTTCCCCCCTTGGTGCGTCACGGACGCAGCCCCGTCTTTACCAGGACTTCGAGCCTGGTGTACACCGCCGTGCCGCCAGCGAGGAAAAGGACGTGCAGCAAGAACAGGCAGGTCACGGCCCAGAAGGGGGAGCGCGTCAGCTCCATAAGCTTGTGGTGAAGGTGTCCCCGATCGGGATAAAAGGGCGACTTTCCATTTATGATCCTCCTGCTGAACGCCGCCAGGGTGTCCAGGACGGGAACGCCCCCAAAGGCCAAGAGCAGGAGGATGAGTTCGTGAGGCCCTACTTTGGCCAGTACCGGGGCCGCGGCGGAGATGAAGTGCGCGGCGAACAGGAAACCCAAAAGGGTGCTTCCTCCGTCACCTAGGAAGGTCTGGGCCATTGGGAAGTTCCAACACAGCACCCCCAGGGCCATGGAAGCCCCAGCGGCGCCGAAGGAGACGTTTCCCACGAAGCAGAGAGCCAAGGCCGAGGCGATGAAGATAGAAATGCAGAGCCCGTTGACCCCGTCGATAAGATTGTAGGCGCTGGTGGTTCCCGCTATCCAGAGAAAGCATAGGACGCGGCTGAAAAACGGCAGGGGCAGGGGCGAGACAACCAGGTACGCGGCGTAAAGGTGCACCGCCAAGCGCAGGAAAGGGCTCAGGGATTTCATGTCGTCCATGTAGCCGCAGAAAAAAACCAACGTCGCAGCTGTGGCGCTGTAGCGGAGCCCGTCGAAGTCGGGGACGGCATACAGCGCCCAAAGGAGGTAGCCCCCCCACAGGGCCAGACCTGCGCCTCTGGGGGTGAGGTCCTTGTGTATCTTTCGTGGATCGGGGTGATCCATGATCTGGTAATCGCGGGCGAGCCGGATGGCGATGGGCGTCATGAACCCGCCCCAGAAAAAGCCGATGAGCCCCGTCAGAGTCAGTTGAACGTCCATAGTAAGGGAATCCTGGCTCATTTCGAGCCGAAGAGCCTGTCTCCGGCGTCGCCAAGACCCGGCACGATGTAGCCGTGATCGTTCAGGCCGGGGTCCAGCGCGGCGATAAAAATCCTCACGTCGGGGTGCACCTCACGAACCCTCTTGATCCCTTCGGGGGCTGCCGCCAGGCACACCAGGGATATTTTTCGCCCGCCCTGCGCTTTGATCAGGGAAAGAGCTGCCGTGGCTGTTCCCCCTGTGGCCAGCGTCGGATCCGTGACGAAGGTCTCGCGCTCCCCGATGTCCTGGGGCAGTTTGCAATAGTACTCCACGGGCTCCAGAGTGGTGGGGTCGCGATAAAGGCCAATGTGCCCAACCTTGGCGTTGGGAACGAGATGCAGGATACCCTCCACCATTCCCAGCCCTGCCCGCAGCACGGGAACGACAGCCAGCTTTTTACCCGTTAGGGTCAGGGTCGTCGCGGACGCTATGGGCGTCTCCACACGGGTTTCCGACAGGGGCAGGTTCCGCGTGATCTCGTAGACCATGAGCCCCGCCATCTCCTGAACCAGTTCCCGAAACTCCTTGACACTGGTGTTTTTGTCGCGAATAATAGTCATTTTGTGGTGCATTAAAGGGTGGTTGAAGATGACGACGCCGTCCGAGAAAAACGTGGACGTTTCCGCTGCAGCTATTTTGTTGAGGCGCGTCAAATGACGCCCGCCCTCGAAGGACGTGCCGTACCAGGCATCTAAGATGGTAAGAACCTGATCGTGGGAGAGAAAGCGCCCTCCCAGGCAGAGGACGTTGAGGTTGTTGTGGGCTTTGGCCAACCGCGCGGTTTCCGCGTCGAAGCACGAAGCGGCGCGCACGCCCTTCACCTTATTGGCAGCCAGGGCCATGCCTATGCCCGTCCCGCACATAAGGACGCCCGCGCCCGCCCGCCCCTCCGAGACGGCCGCCGCGACCTTCAGCGCTATGTCCGGGTAGTCCGTCGGCTCCGCCGTGAACACCCCGCAGTCCAGCACCTCCGCCCTGCCCTTGAAATAACCCAGCACGGCGAGCCTCAAAACAAAGCCCGCGTGGTCGCACCCCACCGCAACGATCATTCTTCAAGCACCTCCCTAATTTTCGTTAAAATCATATCACCAACTTGCCCTGCGTAGAATAGCCTTCGCGTGACAATCGGCTTCGATTATCATGAGGGCAGGACAGACACGTCATCATGCCGCAAGAGTTGAGCGTCTATGACCGATGAGGAGAGGGTGCATATTCCTTAGCGGGGCGTGGGACTCCAGCCCCATAAGGGCTTAATCAGCGCCTTTTGAATCCAGCGCCAGGACGCAGGCGCTCGCGAGTTTGCTCCTTTCAAAAAGGGTTTCGACCACCGCGTATTCCCGATCGGAGTGGTTCCACTGCCCCTTCACCCCCATCTGATCAACCGTAGGAATCCCCGCCTTGACGGAATAGGCGGAGTCGGAGCCGCCGCCCGAGACGATGGGGCTTGGAGTCTGGAAACCCAGTTCTTCGGAAACGCGGCGGACCAGGTCGAAAAGTTTTTCGCTGTCCCGCGTGCGCGGCATCGGCATGATGCCCGCCTTCTGCACGCACGTCGCCGTGGTTCCCTCGACGTGCCGCCGCGAGACGATGTCGGAAATTTCCCTATCCACGTAATCGAACTGGCTGGGCTCCATCACGCGAACGTCAACCTCGATCTCCGCGTGATCGGGCACGGCGTTGCGAACCGTTCCCCCTTTAATGGTTCCCACGTTGAAGGTGATGCCCTTTTCGTAATCCGTCAGCGACTGAACGGCGATGATCTTGTGCGCCATTTCCAGGATCGCGCTGCGTCCTTTTTCCGGCTCGCGCCCGGCGTGAACGGAGACTCCTCGCACCGCTATATCGTAGGCGGCCGTTCCCTTGCGCCCCACAACCAGCTCTCCGCTGACGTCGCCCGTCTCGAAGTTAAAGGCGGCCCGCGCCCCCGCGCACTGCTCTTCGAACACGCGGGGCATGTCCGACTTCGGGTGTCCCGTCTCCTCGTCCCCCGCCAAGACGACGCGAATCTGCCTATCGGAGTACCCCGCGCTTACCAGAGCCCTGGCCGCGTAAAGCTGAACCACAATTCCGCCCTTCATGTCAAGCACGCCAGGACCGTAAGCCCTGCCGTCCTCCACCTTGAAGGGACGCCGCTTGACCGTCCCTCTAGGAAAAACCGTGTCGAAGTGCCCCAGAAAACAGACATGGGGCTTGTCCGCAGGAGTACCGAAGTCCGCCACGAGCCCGCTGCCCGCGTCCGGAAACTCCAGAACGCGCGCCCGCGCGCCAAAGGACTCCGCCGTCTCCCTCAAGAACTCCGCCACCTTATCCACGTCCTCTTTAGAGAGGGTTCCGCTTTCCATGTTGACCAGCTTCTCCCACAGCGCCAGCATTTCATCTCGTTTCGCGTCAATGAAGTGAAACGTTTCTTCCCGCATGGTCTCCACCATAACATGCACCCTCCTTTTAAATCTCTGTCAGGTTAAACGGTCACGCGAGCCCTCTGTTGTCCTCCATCGCCTCCATGAAGCGGTCGAACAGAAACTCCGTGTCGGTAGGACCGCTGGACGCCTCCGGGTGAAACTGGGCTGAGAAAAACGGCTTCGTTTTATGGCGGATACCTTCGTTGGTGCCGTCGTTCATGTTGATAAAAAGGGACTCCCAGTCCTTCGGGAGCGTGGCCGTGTCCACGGCATACCCGTGGTTCTGGGAGGTGACGAAACACCTCTCCGTTCCGACCTGCCGCACCGGTTGGTTGTGACTGCGATGACCGTACTTCAGTTTGTAGGTCTTGGCGCCCGCCGCCAGCGCCAATAGTTGGTTTCCCATGCAGATACCGAAAATCGGCTTGTCCCCCTTGAGCGCAGCCCGCAGATTTTCGATAGCTGGGCCGCAGAGGGCTGGGTCTCCGGGGCCGTTAGATATGAAAAGCCCGTCCCATTCCAGCGCGTTAAAGTTATGGTCCCAGGGCACACGAATGACCTGAACGCCCCGCCTCAAAAAGCACCGAATAATGTTGTGTTTCACGCCGCAGTCCACCAGTATCACCCGCTTTTGCCCCTCCTCGCCGTAGCGGATAACCTCCTTGCAACTGGCCTCCGCCACCAGGTTACGCCGCGATGGGTCGTCGAAAGGTATTTCATCAGGGGAGCCGAAGACGATCTTTCCGTTCATGGCCCCGCGCTCGCGCAAA
The DNA here is from genome assembly GCA_031280275.1 of Synergistaceae bacterium. Taxonomy (GTDB): domain Bacteria; phylum Synergistota; class Synergistia; order Synergistales; family Aminobacteriaceae; genus JAITGK01. The sequence goes on along the minus strand of JAITGX010000038.1, from coordinate 902 downwards.
AACTTCGTCAGCTCGCGGGTGTCCACGCCGTGAAGGCCGGGAACCTTGTGCTCCTTCAGCCAGCCGCCCAGGCTTTTCGTCGCGTTCCAGTGGCTGTACGCGGCGGAATAGGAGGAGATGATCAGTCCCATGACGTGGATTTTTTCCGATTCGTAGTAGTCGTGCACCCCGTCTTTCTGAGTGGTGGGCGGCACGCCGTAGTTGCCCACCAGGGGATAGGTGGCCGTGAGAATCTGCCCCGCGTAAGAGGGGTCGGTGAGGCTCTCCGGGTAGCCCACCATGGAGGTATTGAAGACCACCTCTCCCGCGGCGGGGCCCTCATGCCCAAAAGAGTATCCCTCGAAAGAGGGGCCGTCTTCCAGAACCAAAGCTGCCCGAAGCGGGGTGCTTCTGTCGTGGCTCGCATTGCTGGCCATAAAATCGAAATCCTTTCCTGACGTTATTTTGACGTTCAAGACGTTCAGTTAAGGAAGTACTAATTTAATGGGGTTCTTAGGGGCCTTGGGCCCCTAAGCGGGGGGTGGGGCAAGGCCCCACAAAGGACTTAATCAGCGCTTCCTTAATAGACGCAAAGCCTTTGTTACGAAAACAGTTTATCACAAATTGTATGGCGATTCGTTGACATACAAATTGCGGGCCATCTTCCTCCATAACTGAATTCTAACAGAGGATTTGTAAACCGTAAGCTCATGTGTACTCTTTCTTCTTTTGGCTGGGAACGGCGCATTCGGATTAAAGCCAATCAGGTTCTGCAATGGGGAAGCAAGCGTATAACACCTAGGCTGCTGGGTCTGCGTGCAGGCAAAGCAATGCTTTTCGATCGAAGTATCAATTTCGGCCGAGGGTTGAGAAATCTCAGTTTTTCCGCGGCTTGGGCAAAAGGAGAAAGCGAACCGTGGTTT
>JAITGX010000019.1 GCA_031280275.1 Synergistaceae bacterium | reverse complement strand
GTTCCGTCCCCCTATCAGCTTTTTGTTGGAGCGGCTGGTTTTAAAACAAACCCTATGAAAGCGGTTGGCAATATCCGCCGCACACGGCGCGTTTTCAAGGGCTCAACGCGGCAGCGGGGCGGTGGGCTTTTGCACCTCCTTGATCTGAAAGACAATGCCGCTTCCTCGCTTCTCGGCGTATGTCCAGCCCCAGGAGCACATGGCCTCCAGTATGGGCTTGGCCATAACCCCCAGCTCGGTGAGGGAGTACTCCACCCTTGGAGGAACGGTGTCGAAGGTCTTCCGGATCACCAGTCCATCCCGTTCCAGTTCCCGCAGCTGTTGGGTCAGCATCTTTTGCGTGATGCCTGGGATACGGCGCTTTATCTCCCCGGTCCGCAGCGTCCCATGCCTCAGGTGGTACATCACAAGGGTCTTCCATTTTCCCCTGATGATCTCAAGGGCTAAGGTCAGCGGACATTCGTATTCCCGGTGTTTCATGATACTTCCCCTTTCTGTCGCGGGTATTCCGCAAGTACATAGGGCACTTAAAAGTACCTACTGTATTTTTAGTAAAAATACAGTGATAATATTAACCACGCCGCTCGCGCGTGGCAATACGCTTTTCGAAATCTTTTGTGAAGGAGGATGTTGAGTTGCATTTTTTCGAGTTTACGGAAGAACAAAAGATGTTGCGCAAGGCTATTAGGGAATTCGCGGAGGCCGAGATAGCCCCGAAGGCCGCAGAGTGGGATGAACAGGACGTTTGCCCAGCAGAACTCTTCAAAAAGATGGGAGAGATTGGCATCAACGGGATATTCACTCCCGAGCAGTACGGTGGGGCGGGGATCGGTTTTGTGGGGCGCACCATCTGCCTTGAGGAAATTTCCCGTTACTCCGCTGGTTTAGGCATCGCCGTAATGACACATCACTTAGGTATCTATCCCATCCTTCAATTCGGAACCGAAGAGCAAAAGAAAAAGTACATCCCCGACCTTTGTTCGGGAGCGAAGATCGGTGGTCTCGGCGTGACTGAGCCCGGCGGCGGTTCCGACTTCATAGGGCAGAAAACTGCTGCCGAAAAGAAGGACGATGGCTGGGTGCTCAACGGGAGAAAGTGCTTCATCACCAACTCTCACATCGCGGACACGACGGTTCTCACGGCCAAAACAGGCCAAGACGAGAAGGGGCGCACCAAGTTAAGCGCCTTCATCATCGAAAAAGGAACCAAGGGGTTCGAAGCTGGGCGCAAGGAACACAAGCTGGGGCTCCGCGGCTCGGTGACGGGTGACTTGGTGCTTACGGACGTCAAGATCTCGGAGGACGCCCTTCTCGGTAAGGAAGGCGGCGGCGCCAAGATCGGCATGGAGGGTATTGGTGAGGTGGGCCGCGCGGGAATGAGCGCCATTTGCGTGGGTATTCTCCGGGGCTGCGTCGAGGAGGCCGTGAAGTTTGCCAACGAGCGCGTGGTGGGCGGCAAGGCCATATCGAAACTCCAGTCCATCCAGTTCGAGGTCGCCAAGATCCGGACGGCCTACGAGGCGGCTCGTTTGCTCACCTACTACGCGGCGAGCCTGAAGGACGCCGGACTTCCCTGCGCCAACGAGGTCACTACCGCGAAGTACTACTCCACCGAGGCCGCCGTAGAGGCGTCCAAGCGGACGATGGACCTCATGGGCGGCTACGGGATCATCAACGAGTACCCGGTGGGACGCTTCCTGCGGGACGCCCTGGCCTCAATTCCGTCTGGCGGCACGTCGCACATCATGCAGGTGATCATGGCCGCCAACACTTTGAGCGGCTTCCAGGCGTAACGCTTTCCGGCCATGGAATACAACGTCGCTGTCTGCGTCAAACCCGTTCCAGATCCGAAACACTACGACAAGGTCACTATTGATCCCGTGCGTAAAACCATCACGCGGGAAGGGATTCCCACGCTTTTAAACCCTGTTGATAAAAATGCCCTTGAGGCGGCCTTGTTGTTGCGTGAGAAGCACTCCGGCAGCGTGACGGCAGTTTCCATGGCCCCGCCCAACGCCGCCGAGATTTTGCGCGAAGCTTTGGCGATAGGCGCTGACGAGGCCTATCTCCTGAGTGACCGTGCTTTCGGCGGCGCTGACACCCTGGCCACCTCCTACACGCTTTTTCACGGCCTCAAAAAAATTGAGGCCCTCAGAGGAGGGAAACCCTTCGACCTGGTGCTGTGCGGCTGCGAAAGCGCCGACGGGGCCACGGCTCAGGTGTCTTCTCAGTTGGGTGAGTGGCTGGGCTGGCCTCACCTGTGGAACGTGTTTTCGCTGGAAGAAACCGGTGAGAAGGCCTTTTCTATCAAAACAAAGCTGGAAAACGGCCACATGGAGTGGAACGCAAAGCTGCCTCTCGTGCTTGGCGTGGCGCGGGAGCTGAACAAGCCCCGTTTTACGTCGGTGATGGGCATCATGAAGGCCAAGAACAAGCCCTTGACCGTCTGGGGGCGGGAGGATCTGCCTGACGCCCAGGACACGTATCTGGGGTTGAAGGGTTCCCCAACGCAGCCAGGGGAGATTTTCACCCCAGACATGAAGCGGTCGGGAGAGGTATTGCGGGGAACGCCGGAGGAGATCGCGGCGCGCGTCGTGTCGGTGCTCAGGGCTAACGGCGTTGCCATAGGCGGCTGAGGGGAGGGGGATCGGATCGTGAGCAAAAAAATATGGGTACACGCTGAGCTTTCGGACGGCAAAATCACCAACGTGACGTTTGAACTCCTCTCCAAAGCCCTTGACTTGGCCAAAGAAATGGGAGACGGCGCTGAGGTGGAGGCCACGCTCATCGGCACTGGCTTGGACGGCGAAGCGGGCCGGCTGGCGGAGTTCGGGGCGAAAAAGATCTATGCGGCGGACGACCCGCGGCTGAAACTCTACTCACCCGTGACCTACGCGCCTATTCTGGCGGATTTGGCATCGACCCACTCCCCGGAGATATACGTCTTTGGGGCCACCGCTGCGGGCTCCGCCCTGGGCCCCACCGTGGCCGCGCGCCTAAAGACGGGAATAGCGGCTCACTGCGTTGACCTTCAGCTCAACGGGGAGAAAAAGCTGAAAGCCCTGGTACCCTCTTTTGGCGGCAAGGTCATCGGCGAGATCCTGTGCCCCGGTAAAATTCCGCAGATGGCCAGCGTCAAGCCGGGCATTTTTGTGAAGAAGGAGCCGGCTCTAGCCCCGAAGGCTGTGGAAAAGGTGGATTTGAGGACTTACGCGAAGCTGCTGGACGCCAAAGCGCTGGAGCCCGTGAGCGCCGTCCGGCGTCCGCCTTCTGGCTTGCCCCTTAATGAGGCTCAAGTCGTGATCTGCGGCGGGTTCGGGGTGGGTTCTCAGGAGAACTGGAACCGCCTGGAGGAACTTGCGAGACTTCTCGGCGGCGCTGCGGCGGCCACTCGGCCGGCGGTGGACGAGGGCTGGACGGGAGAGCACACGATGGTGGGAACCAGCGGGCAAAGCATCCGCCCCAAGGTGTATATAGGCTTCGGGATATCTGGAGCCACGCACCATATCTGCGGCATGAACGAGTCCGGGGTGATCGTCAGCGTGAACCGCGACGAGGAAGCGGCCATTTTCCAGGTATCGGATTTTCGCGTGGTAGGGGACGGCAGCGTCATCCTATCGGCCCTTCTCAATGCCGTCAAGGCGGAAATGGAGTAGTTCGGAGTTCAAAAAAATTAAGGGGAGGTCTTTTTTGATGAACAATTTGTTGATGGAAGTGGAAAACGAAATCGCGGTAGTTACCATCAATCGGCCGAAATCCCTCAACGCCCTTAACAGCGAGACATTGACAGAGCTGGAGCAGTGCTTGGGCGAAATCGAAAAGCGCAAAGACGTCAAGGTCGTGATCCTGACCGGCGCGGGTGAGAAAGCGTTCGTGGCGGGAGCCGACATTTCGGAGATGAAGGACGCCACGGCGGCCCAGGGGCGCGACATGGCGTTTCTGGCCTGCAGAACTTTCGGAAAGCTCGAGAACATGCCGCAGGTCACTATCGCGGCGGTGAACGGCTTTGCCTTGGGCGGAGGCTGCGAAATTTCCATGGCCTGCGACATCCGCATCGCCTCTGAGAACGCCAAATTCGGCCAGCCGGAAGTCAATCTGGGTATCCTGCCGGGCTTTGGCGGAACCCAGCGCCTGCCGCGCTTGGTGGGCAAGGGGCGTGCCAAGGAACTCATCTTCACCGCCGACATGATTGACGCCCAGGAGGCTTACCGCATCGGCCTGGCCAACAAGGTGGTGCCCCTGGCGGACCTTTTGAAATTCTGCAAGGAAATGGCTGCCAAGATCATATCCAAGGGCAGCTACGCGGTTTCCCTCGCAAAAATGGCGATTAACACGGGCCTTGACATCGATTTGGCCAGCGGCTTGAAGCTGGAAGCGGACCTCTTTGGCCTTTCCTTCGCAACGGCTGACAAGAAGGAGGGCATGTCGGCGTTCCTTGAAAAGCGCCCGGCCAATCTGACCGACTTTTAAGGAGTCGTGAAAAATGGCTAAGAAACCAATTATTACGGCGGCGGAAGCCGCGCAATGGGTAAAAGACGGCGACATCGTGACGTCCAGCGGGTTTGTGGCTAGCTGTATGCCGGAATCTCTCACCAGGGCGCTGGAGAAGCGGTTTTTGGATACGGGTTCTCCCAAGAACCTGACGCTTTTTTACGCCGCGGCTCAGGGCAACCGGGACGGAAGCGGCGCGGATCACTTCGCTCACGAGGGCATGACCAAGAGGGTCATCGGCGGGCACTGGAACATGGCTCCTAACTTGGGGAAGCTGGCTATCGGGAACAAGATTGAGGCTTACAATCTGCCCCAGGGAGTTTTGTCTCAGCTCTACCGTGACATCGCTGGTCACAAGGTGGGAACCATCACCCACGTGGGGCTCAACACCTTTGCCGACCCCCGTGTCGAGGGAGGAAAGCTGAACAGCGTCACGAAAGAGGACATTGTGGAGGTCGTCAACATCGCCGGCCAGGAGCGGCTGCTTTATAAGCCGTTGTCTTTCAACATCGGCTTTATCCGCGGCTCTTACGCGGACGAGAACGGCAACGTCACCCTGGAGCGTGAGGTGTGCCCGCTGGAGGCGACGTCTATAGCCCAAGCCGTGCGCAACAGCGGCGGCAAGGTCATCGTTCAGGTGGAAAAGGTCGTGGCGGCCGGTACCCTGGATCCCAGGCTCGTGAAGATACCGGGCATATACGTGGACGCCATCGTGCTTGCCGAGGACAAGGCCGACCACGCCCAGTGCGTGGGCTGCGAGTACGACGGTTCTATGGCGGGGGAGTTCCGCGTGCCCCTGAGCAGCCTCTCCTTCCCTCCTCTCGACGCCAAGAAGATCATCGGCCGCAGGGGTGCGATGGAACTTGTCTCCAACACGGTGGTCAACCTGGGCATAGGTATCCCTGAGTACATCTCCATGGTAGCTAACGAGGAGGGCATTGGAGACTTTATGACCCTCACCGTGGAGGCCGGACCCGTAGGAGGCGTTCCCCAGGGCGGTCCCAAATTCGGCGGCTCCGTGAACGCGGAGGCCCTTCTTGACCAGCCCTACCAGTTCGACTTTTACGACGGCGGCGGCGTGGACTTGGCCTTTTTGGGCCTGGCTCAGGCCGACAAGGAGGGCAACATCAACGTCAGTAAGTTCGGACCTCGGATTGCCGGCTGCGGCGGGTTCGTCAACATCACCCAAAACGCCAAACGAGTGTTCTTCTGCGGCACCTTCACGGCCGACGGGCTCAAGACCAAAGTGGCCGACGGTAAGCTCGTCATCACCCAGGAGGGCAAGGAGCGCAAATTCATCGAAAAGGTGGAGCAGATCACCTTCAGCGGAAACTATGCCGTTAAGACGAGTCAGCCTGTTTTGTACATCACGGAGCGCGCGGTTTTTCAACTGAGAAAAGATGGGGTGTACCTCATCGAGGCGGCGCCGGGCATCGACGTGCAGACCCAGGTCATTGACCTCATGAACTTCACGCCCAAGATGGACGGCGCACCTAAGCTCATGGATCCCAGAATTTTCAAGGATGGATTGATGGGGCTCAAGTAAGACTGACGGAACCGAAAAAGTGAAGAGGTAATCCGAATGAATACTGGTATTTTAATCCTTTTGATAGCGTTTATTTTGTTTGGTGTGCTGGCGTTCAAGCAGTTGAACGCCCTCATCTTGGCGCCCATCGTGACGCTTTTCGTGTTGGTCTGCTTTGATATGCCCTATTTAGGTACCCTCAGTTGGCCTTCCTCGGCTCAGTGGGACTTTGGAACCGGCCTGATCGGGGCGTTCATGCCCAACGCGGCCAAGTACGTAGCGCAGTACTTCCTGGTGTTTTTCGTAGGGGCGCTGTTCGGGGCGGTCTATCAGTTCACCGGCGCGGCTAAGTCCATCGCTAAGTGGATGGCCAGCTGCTGCCACGGGCACTTCGTGGCGGGCATCATCATGACTATCACGGGGATCTTGACCTACGGCGGCATCAGCGGTTTCGTGGTGTTCTTCGTCATTTATCCCATCGCCCTTCACGTTTTCCGTGAAGCGGGCGTCACCCGCCGCATCATTCCAGGCGCCATATCGGCGGGAACCTGGACCTGGTCTATGTACGGTCCCGGCACTCCGGCTATTCAGAACGTCATTCCCGTGCGTGAGCTGGGCACTACCCCAACAGCGGCTCTCGTTCCCTCCGTCATCATCACGGTGCTGAGTTATGTGCTGATTTTCGCCTGGCTGGAGTACCGCACCTATTCCTTCAAAAGGAGAGGGATTCCTTTCGAGGACGATGCTATCCGCATCAAGCTCTCTGAAGAAGAGCTTCGAAGCGACGATAAGGACGAGGATCTGCCCAACGTTTGGCTCTCGTTTATCCCCATCATTTTGATCCTGTTCCTCTTTAACGCCCCGTTGTTCCCTAACGCCGCGGGACAACTCAGAGGACTTCCGGTTGAGGTCGCGGTTCTCAGCGGCGTGGCGCTCGCCACCCTTCTAATGTGGAACCGCGTTAAAGACGGCATCAACGGTTGGATTAAAGTGTTCAACAAGGGCGCGGCCGACTCTGGCGTGGCCATCCTCAACACAGCTATCGTCGTCGGCTTCGGCGGCGTGGTTCAGCAGACCCAGGGCTTCAAGGATTTGATTGCCTGGCTTCAGACCCTGCAAATGGATCCCCTGTACTTCGCCTTCTTCACGGTGGCCGTGGCGGCCGGCGCATGCGGCTCCGCCTCCGGCGGTCTGGGCGTCGCCTTTAACGCCCTGAAGGAAACTTACATTAAAATGGGCGCTCAGTTACCCTACGTCCATCGCATCGCGGCCATCGCGTCGGGAACCCTGGACAGCCTGCCCCACCAGGGCGCGCAGATCACCCTTTTGGGTATCTGCAAGCTCAGTCACAAAGAGGGTTATTGGGACATCTTCATCACTCAGATTATTATTCCCGTCATCGCAGGCATCGTGTTCATCTGGCTGGGGCAAATGGGGTTGTAGCTACGGGCTGGGTAAGGGAAACCAATTAAGAATCAGGTAGGAGGCCGTTCATTATTTGGGCGGCCATCTTCTTACATCACCGTGCGTACGGTTCTGTATACGGCGGTTCAGTAGCTTGAGAATAAACTATCGCTGGAGAATTTCAGCGGCTGCTCGAAAAATGTTATTTTGCAGGAATTTTGGGCGTCCATGCATCCAGCCAGCATGGCGGCGGCCGCTTACTCCACATGTAACACTTAAACCCCATTCATAACTGATATCATTTGGTCAGACTTTCAACTCGTAT
>JAITGX010000066.1 GCA_031280275.1 Synergistaceae bacterium | reverse complement strand
TGAAAATCACCTCGCGAAAACATCTCTGCCGCTCCATTCCTATCGCTTATGTCCGCTGCCGTTACCAAAACCTCATACGGCAGCCCAAGGACGTCTGCGGCTGTATGAATCTTTACTCCCGAAGTTTTTTTCCCACGTCATATCCTTTCTCATTTGCCGTATCCGCATTTTTAAAACGCCCAAAATTCCTGCAAAATAACATTTTTCGAGTAGCCGCTGAAATTCTCCAGCGATAGTTTATTCTTCACAACATCATACTTTGTTTCTACGGGCCAGCGCATGAAATATAGCTTGGGAAAACACTCCTCCGGCAGCTCGAACAGATCGGTGATGAGAGTCTCTAGGGTGTGTTTTAAAACTAAAAAGGATTACGAGCTGTCTGACGAAGAGCAGTGAAACCGTTATCAAGCCGGCTATGATCAATCTCACGTCGAGACGCCTTCGGTCTACGGCAGAGCAACCTTTCAAGCAAAAAGGCGCCCGCCCAGTTTCAGGCAAGCGCATCCTTTTTTGCTTTTTTTAAGTGTTATTCGCGGCGTGAAGCCCTTAACACCAGAAGCCTCAAAAGCTGCATGAGGGCCATAACGGTAGCCGCGATGTAAGTCCAGGCGGCGGCGTTCAGCACCTTGCTGGCCCCCTGCAGCTCGTCGCCGCTCAGGGCCCCTGTCTGCCCCAGGAGCGCCACGGCCCGCGAGCTGGCGTTGAACTCCACCGGCAGGGTTATCAAGTGGAAAATCAGCACGCCCAAGAACAGCAGGATGCCGAGGTCCATCAACCACGTGGCCCCCTGGAAAAAAAAACCTGCAAAAAACAAGGGCATAGCCAAGGTTGAGCCTATGTTGACCACGGGCACAATGCTGTTGCGTATACCCAAAGACGCGTAGCCGTCGCTGTGCTGTATCGCGTGACCCACCTCGTGAGCCGCCACCCCGATAGCCGCGATGCTGGTGTTGCCGTAGACGGAGTCCGAGAGGGCCAGGGTTCTGCCGTGAGGGTCGTAATGGTCCGTCAAGTGCCCGCTCACCCGCTGCACGGGAACAGAGGTCAACCCAAACTGATCCAGCAGCATCCGCGCCACTTGGTCCGCCGTCACGCCGCGCCGAGCTCCTACTTGACTATACCGGTCAAAGGTGGACTTCACCCTGAACTGTGCCCATGCTGCCAGCAGCACCGCCGGAATGAACAAAAGCATCGTCGAGTCAAAAAAAGAATATGGATTCATTGTTCCCCTCCTTAACTGCCTTTAAGGATAGCAGGAAAACGCAGGAACGCAATAAGCAATCTCAACTAACAACGGTGAGGAAGGCTTTCCTTGGGTAAGGGAAACACTGATTAACCCCTTGCGGGGCTCCGCCCCACGCCCCGGGGGTCTCAGACCCCAAGGGCCTCAGGCCCCTAAGAACCCCATTAATCAGTGCTTCCGTAAAATTCCGCTATGGCGTTCACCAGTCGTTCCTGTTCCTCCGGCAGGAGGCCAGCGAACAGGGGCAGAGCCAGAGACTCTTTTGCCAGGCGTTCAGCCTCCGGGAAGTCGCCCTCTTTGTACCCTAGGTAAGTGAAGCACCTTTGCAGGTGCAGGGGCAGGGGATAGTAGACCCGCGTAGAAAGGCCCCGTTCCTCCAGCCAGGCCGCCAGCGCGTCGCGTTGAGGAACACGGACGACATACTGGTGGTAAATGTGGAAATTCCCCTCCAGCTCTTCTGGGAGTGTCACGAACTTCCCCAAACCTTTCATCCCAAAAAACATGCGGTAGCGGTCGGCGAGCACCCGGCGCTCCTCGTTCCAGCGCTCCAGGTAACGGAACTTCACGTCCAAAATGGCGGCTTGGATCGCGTCCAGACGGCTGTTTAGGCCCACCTCCTCGTGGAAGTACGCCGTTCCAGCGCCATGAACGCGCAGTCTCCGCAGCCGTTCCGCGAGTCCCGCGTCTGTTGTGACGGCCATGCCCGCGTCGCCGCAGGCCCCTAGGTTTTTCGTCGGGAAGAACGAATAGCACCCTATAACCCCCATCACCCCCGCCCGGACGATCCTGTCCTCCCCATGCCGACGCAGGCGGCGCCAGGAACCGAAGGCCTGAGCGGCGTCCTCGACGATGAAAACCCCCCTTTCGCCGCAGAGCCCCGAAATCTCTTCCAGCGGGGTCATCTGCCCGAACAGGTGCACCGGCAAAAAGACCTTCGTTTTTGGTCCGAACCGGGCGGCGGCGGCTTTCAAATTGACGTTGCAGGTCTTCGGGTCAATGTCCGCGAACACAGGGGTCGCGCCAAGTCGAACGATAGAACTCGCCGTGGCGAAGAAACTGTAGGGCGTCGTCACGACCTCGTCGCCGGGTCCCACGTCCAACGCCATCAGGGCCAGGAGCAGCGCGTCCGTGCCCGAAGCGCAGCCCACGGCAGCAGCTCCCTCCAGGTAGCTCTCCACATGCTCCTCGAAGGCGCGCACCTCCCGCCCCAGAATAAACGACTGAGATTCCAGCACCCGCGAGACCGCCTCCAAAATTTCTCCCTTCAGCGCCCCGCAGCTCCGCTTCAAGTCCAAAATCGGCAGTACCCCGGACCCCATCGCGTCAGTTCCCCCTTTAGGTTAACAGTTACCGCACCGGCCTGGCCGCGTCGTGAAGGACCAAGATAAAACCGGTGCACAGCCACAAATCGGCAGCGTTCAGATAAACCCCAGCGTAAAGCCAGTCCGTCACGCGGCCATGAATCAACCTGTCGATCAAGTTTCCCACCGCGCCTCCCCACAAAAACATGACCCCCAGGGACGAACGCAACACTCGACTCGCGGCGCAAACCACGAGCAACGCAACAACACTCACGGCGGCCAGGGTCATGGCGGCCCGCGGCGACTCGCTGGACAGGGAGAAGGATATACCGTAATTGTAACGCAAGGCCAGCGACAGGAACCTCGGGGGCCCTGCCGCTGCCGGCAGATTCGACGCCGCCAGGTACTTTGTGATCTGGTCGGCGGCGAGGAGCGCAGCGAAAACCGAGAGTCTTTTATTCATGAAATATTATCGAGGAAACGCCGAAAAGGGGAGTTTACCCAGTACTTTCATCACTCCACCGTGACGCTTTTGGCCAGGTTTCTCGGTCGGTCGATCTCACGGCCCAGGATGGACGCCAGGTGGTACGCGAACAACTGCAAGGGCACTACGGTCAGGAACGGCGTAAACTCTTCCTCCGTCTCCGGCACGAAAAGACTGTCGTTCGAGAAGCGCCGAATGTCCTCGTCTCCTCGCGACGCCACCGTGATGATGGGCGCCCGCCGCGCCCGGGATTCCTGAATGTTCGACAGCATTTTCTTGTATATCCCATCCTTGGGCACCACCGCCACCACCGGCATCCGCTCATTCAGGAGCGCGATGGGGCCGTGCTTCATCTCCCCCGCCGCGTGGGCCTCCGCGTGAACGTAGGAGATTTCCTTAAGTTTCAGCGCCCCTTCCATTGCCACCGGATAGGAGGCTTCTCTCCCGATGAAAAGGAACGCTGGAAGTCCCTTGTAGCGCTCGGCGATTTTCCGTACATCCTCGCCCCGCGCCAAGATGTCCTCGACCTTCGCCGGAAGGCGCGCCAGCTCCGCGCAGAGGCGTTTCTCCTCCTGGGGGGCTAGGAGCCCCTTCCGCTTGCTGATCCAGAGCGTCAGCAGCGTCAAGGCCGCTAACTGCCCCATGAAGGTCTTGGTGGCGGCAACCCCGATCTCCGGCCCGGCGCGCAGTTCCAGCACGGAGCCCACCTCCCGCCCCAGGGATGAACTGACCACGTTGGTGACGGCGAGACAGCGTGCTCCACGGGCCTGGGCCAAGCTCGCGGCTGCTAAGGTGTCCGCCGTCTCTCCGGACTGGGAGACGAAAACCGCCAGAGTGTGTTTGTCGCAGATCACGTTGCCGTAGCGGTACTCCGAGGCCGTCTCCACGCGCACGTCCAGGCCCGTGTACCGGTCTGCCAGCCGCCCCGCCACCGCCGAGGCGTGGCACGAGGTCCCGCAGGCCACGAAGTGAATTCGGCGGAACAGGCGGGCGTCCTCCGAGAAGGGGAACTCTGCCTCCAGGCCGATGACGCCGTTTTCCAGCCGACCCGTCAAGGTGCGACGCAACACGCTCCCCTGCTCCTCGATCTCCTTGAGCATGAAGTGCGGGTACGTCCCCTTCGAGGTCATGGAGGCGTCCCAGTCCACCAGATGAGGGCACGCCTCCTTTCGTAAGCCGTCGAAACCGTAAAGCACGATTCCCTCCGCGGAGAGTTCCGCGATCTCCTCGTCCTCCATGAAAAGAACGTTGTTGGTGTAGGGCAGAAGGGCCGTCACGTCCGACGCGCAGAACGCCTCACCCCCCGCGGCCCCCAGCACCAGCGGCGGCCCCTTGCGGACACAGTAATAGCGGTCCGCGATGTCGGCGAAGAGAATCACGAAAGCGAAAGCGCCCCTCAGCCGCCCGCAGGCCTCTCGTATCGCCAGAAGCGGGTCGTCCCTGTAGAGGCTGGAAATCAGGAGCGCAGCTATCTCCGTGTCCGTCTCCGAGACGAAGCGGACGCCTTTTTTCGCGAATTCCTCACCCAGCTCATGGAAGTTTTCGATGATGCCGTTGTGAATCAACACAACCTTGCCGTCAGGGTCCACGTGGGGGTGCGCGTTCTCCCGCGTCACGCCGCCGTGAGTTGCCCATCGCGTGTGTCCAATCCCCATCTTCCCGCTCAAGGAACATTTTTCCAACTGGGTCTTCAGGTTCGCCACGCTGCCTACACACTTGGAGATGCCGATTTTATGCCCCTCGGCCAAGGCAATTCCCGCAGAGTCGTACCCTCGGTATTCCAGGCACTCCAGCCCTCCAATCACGATCTCTGCGGCGTCTTTTGGGCCAATGTACCCCATAATTCCGCACAAAACGCCCACTCCTTTCAAAAAGCTTGAGGTTCTGCCTCAAAAGGCTCCCCTTGC
>JAITGX010000061.1 GCA_031280275.1 Synergistaceae bacterium | reverse complement strand
GGCGGATATTGCCAACCGCTTTCATAGGGTTTGTTTTAAAACCAGCCGCTCCAACAAAAAGCTGATAGGGGGACGGAACTCAAGCGTGAAAAAAGGGGGGCTTCCGCTCCCCGATTTTTTCGGAAACACTGATTAATGGGGTTCTTAGGGGCCTGAGGCCCCTAAGCGGGGTGTGGGGCAGAGCCCCACAAGGGGGTTAATCAGCTACCGCTTCTTCCGTACGACCAGCAGTGAGAACAATGCCAGCAGAGCTGAAGCGGCACTGAAAAATCCACTGTCGCAACCACCGCTGCCGCTGTCAAGGCCTTCGTGTCGTTCTCCGTTCTGCTGGCGGCCCTGACGGTGAAGTTAGCCGTTCCGCTCGCGGTGGGCGTGCCGGAAATGGTTCCGCCGCTCGATAAGGTCAGGCCAAGGGGCAGACTGCGGCTCTCAAGCGTTCAGGTGACGGCCCCAGACCACCCCGTCGCCTTCAGCGCCGCGCTGTACGGCGTCCCCACATCGCCGCTTGGCAGCGTCGTGGTGGCGATGGTCAGTCCGAGTTTGACAACCCAGGCGTCGTAGCTCCCGTGATTTCCAACCACATCGCGGTCGGGGGATTGGGTCTCCCCCGCGACGATGTACCCTCCGTCGCTCGTCTGCTCGATGGAGGAGGCTTCTTCATAGTCAGAACCGCCCAGGCATTTCTGCCACTCGATGGCTTCAGCTCCGGCCGCAAAAGCGAGGGCAAGTGGCAGCGCCGCCGCGAATACCCGCAAAAACCAGTTTCTCTTTTTCATAACAAACCACCCTTCCAAATATGTTTTTAAGTCAAAATTTTTGAGTAAAAGACGCCGAAAGCAGCCGCGAAGTCAAAACGCGGCTGCTTTGGCAGGCCTCTGGTGTTCACAAAAACGGGACTGGTTTTAAATGGGAAAGAAAACCTGAAAAACGGAACTGAGTTGGGTTCTAAAAAAGGAAAAGAAAAGCTAAAAAGGTCCTACGGTCCTGCAGATATTATACCAGCTTAAATTAACGGTGTCATCCGTAAAATGCACGATATTCAGCTCTTTTCCACAAGGTTTTTGCGTTTGCCCACGCAAAACCCCCAGGGGGATTTTTACGCTATTATACTTGCCTTCATCAAAAAAGCAAGCTGTATCTTTTTTAACTATCTGGCGGCAAGGGGGCTTGATTTTTTTCTCCTTGTGCTTTACACTGACACAATGATGATATACTAAAGAAAAAGATTCAGTAAATTACCAAGCAAAAGGGATAGTTTAGGATCTACGACCCTCCCCTTAGGGGAGGTTTTTAGTGAGGGGCAGAGCCCCAAGGAGGTATGTGAAGGTGAAGAGGTGTTTTTTGGCGTTATGCGTGGTGTTGGTGGCAGCTGGGGTTTCCTTCGGCGCGGACACGATCAAGATCGGTGTCGTCGCGACGGTGACGGGACAGAACGCCTTCGGCGGCCAGCTGGAGCTGGAGGGGATGCAGCTCGCGAACAAGCTCTACCCTGAAGCTCTGGGCAAAAAGATCGAGCTTGTACCCGTGGACAACAAGTCTGACAAAGTCGAGTCGGCTACGGCGGCGACCCGTTTGATCGAGAGCGATAAGGTCAGCGCCCTCATCGGCCCATACGCTTCCGGGCCGACCATGGCAGCGGGCGAGGTGGCGGAGAAGGCGGGGGTTCCCATGATGGCCACGGCGGCCACCAACCCCCTGGTGACGGAAGGGAAGAAGTACGTTTACAGGGCCTGTTTCATCGACCCCTTCCAGGGCGAAGCGGCCGCGAATTACGTCTTCAACGTCCTGGGCTACAAAAAGGCGGCGGTGCTGACCGACGTGGCCAGCGATTACGGCGTGGGACTGGCCAACTTCTTCAAGGCGAACTTCACCAAGCTGGGCGGCGAGATTGTCTCCGACATGAAATACCAGTCCGGCGACACGGACTTCATGGCGCAGCTCACGGAGATCATCAATCAAGGGCCTGACGTGCTCTTTATCCCCGCTTATTTCGCGGAAGGCGCGGTTATCCTGAAGCAGGGGAGCGAGTTGGGGGCGAAGTTCCGCTTCATGGGCGGCGACGCCATGGACAACCCGGACATCGTGACCCTGGGCGGCGAGGCGGTGGAGGGCTTTTTGCACAGCGCCTTCGCTTACGACCCCTCTATGCCCGAAATGAACGCGGAAGCCAAGGCTTTCACGGAGGCTTGGAACAAGGAGTACCCAGGCAAGGCCCCCAACGCCAACGCGGCCATGGGGTATGACGCCTACATCCTCATCTACCAGGCTATTTTGCGGGCGGGTAAGTCCGACCCTCAGTCCATCCGCGACGAGCTGGAAAAGAGCACCAACGTTCCCACCGTGACGGGCCTCACGTCCTTCAGCGCCCAGAGTCACGATCCGGTGAAAGACCTGGGTATCGTGGAGATCCGCAACGGCAAGAAGAGTTACATCTACACGATAAAACCCTAGCGGGATGATTTTGCGAGTGAAAAAATTTAAAATTGATTGAAGGAGAAGAGCCAGCGGCTCCAGGCCGGGCGGCCAGCCCGGCCTGATTTGATTTATCAGAGCTTGATTTATCAGAGCATGGAGGGCTATAGGTCAGCGGCCGGAGTCGGGCTCCAAGAGGGGGGAATGCGGATTGAGCTTCAACATGTTCGTTCAGCACTTTATCAACGCGCTCGGCCTGGGGGCCCTTTACGGCCTGATCGCCATCGGATACACCATGGTGTATGGCATTTTGCGCCTCATCAACTTCGCTCACGGGGATATTTTCATGCTGGGCGCGTACTTCGTCTTTTTCGCGACGATTCAGTACAAACTTCCCTGGGGGCTGGGAGTCGCCATTGCCATCGTGGGGGCCACGGCCTGCGGCTTGTTAGTGGACCGGATCGCCTACCGCCCGCTCCGCGGCGCTCCGCGTATCTCTGCCCTGATCAGCGCCATAGGCGTCTCGTTTTTCCTCGAAAACTTGGCCGTGGTGATCTTCACAGGAATGCCTCGCGCCGTAGTTCAACCGCCCTGGCTGATGAAGCCCGTCATTCTGGGGGAGGTGCGGCTGATACCTCTAGGGCTCATGGTGCCGGTCATCGCCTTCGTACTGGTGAGCGGTCTCCTGTGGGTCGTCTACAAGACAAAACCAGGCCTGGCGATGCGCTCCATTTCTCACGATATCGAGACGACGCGCCTGCTGGGCGTCTCGGTGGACAAAATCATCGCCCTAACCTTCGCGCTGGGCTCCGCCCTGGCCGCTTTAGCCGGTATCATGTGGGCCCTGCGTTACCCCAGAGTTGAGCCCTTTATGGGGGTCTTCCCCGGTTTTAAGGCCTTCATCGCGGCGGTCTTCGGCGGAATCGGCTCCATTCCCGGAGCGATGGTGGGCGGCGTGATTCTGGGGTTCGTCGAGATCATGTCCGTCGCCTTCTTTCCAAAACTTTCTGGATACAAGGACGCCTTCGCTTTCGTCCTCCTCATCGTGATCCTGCTCATCAAGCCCACAGGCCTGATGGGGGAGAGAATGGAGGAAAAGATATGAAAACGGCTGTTCGCAACGCCTTCCTCAATCTGTTGATCCTGGGGGCGCTGCTCGGTTTCCTGTGGTGGGCCCCGGCGAACCTGGACAACTACAAGCTGCGCATCATCAACCTCATCGCTATCAACGCGATACTGGGGCTCTCCCTCAACCTCATCTACGGCATGACCGGCATGTTCTCCCTGGGACACGCGGGGTTCATGGCGGTGGGGGCCTACGTCTCGTCGCTCCTGATCCTCACGGTGGAGCAGAAAAACACCATGTGGATTCTGGAGCCCATCGCGCCCTGGCTCCTGCACCTTCAGACGCCCTTCGTGGTCTCCCTGGTGCTGGCGGGGCTGGCGGCGGCATTGGTGGGCTGGGTCATCGCCTGGCCCGTGCTGCGTCTGGGCGGCGACTACCTGGGAATCGCGACCCTGGGCTTCGCCGAGATCATCCGCATCCTGATTGTCAATCTGACTCCCTACACCAACGGCTCCCTGGGACTGAAGGGCATTCCCGCTCACACCGATCTGTGGATGACCTACGGCTGCTTTGTGGTGGTGCTGGCCTTCATGGTGCGCTTGATGAAGAGTAACTTCGGCAACGTGCTCCGGGCCGTTCGGGACGACGAGATCGCGGCAAGAACCATGGGCGTGGACACCTTCAAGGTCCGCGTGCTGGCCTTCACCATCGGCAGTTTTGGCGCGGGGATGGGCGGGGCCTTGATGGGAAACCTCATCACCACTATCGATCCCAAAATGTTCACCATCACCCAGACCTACAGTGTTCTGATGATCGTGGTGGTGGGCGGGCTGGGCTCCATCACGGGGACCGTCATCGGGTCGGTGCTGATCACGGTAATGCTGGAGTGGCTCCGCTTCGTCGAGAGCCCTATAAGGATGGGCGCTTTTGTCGTCCCCGGCGTTCCGGGGATGCGCATGGTACTTTTTTCCGTGCTCCTGATCGCCGTGATCATCTTCCGGCGGGAGGGTATCATGGGAACCAGGGAGTTTTCGTGGGACTGGTTCTTTCCTAAGCCTGCTAAAACAACCCAAACAAAGGAGGCACGGGAATAATGACGAAACAAAACGCTGTCTTGAAGGTCAAAAACGTGACGCTGCGCTTCGGGGGGCTCGTGGCGGTCAACGGCCTTTCCATGAGTGTTCCGGAGGGTGGTATCACGGGCCTCATCGGCCCTAACGGCGCGGGCAAAACCACGGCGTTCAACGTCATCAGCGGCTTTTACAAGCCCACGGCGGGCTCCGTTGCTTTTATGGAGCGGCCCCTGACCGGCCTGCCGCCGCACAAAGTCTGCGAGGCAGGGCTTTCCCGCACCTTTCAGAACATACGTCTTTTTCACAACGAGACGGTGCTTGAAAACGTCATGATCGGCGCTTATGTGCGCCAAAAGGGGACCTGGTGGCAGAACTTGATTCCCTTTGCGTTTCCAGGGATCGCTAGGGAAGAGCGGGAAATCCGCGCCTCGTCGATGAAGCTTCTGACCCGCTTAGGCCTGGCTTCTCAGGCGGCCACGGCCGCGTCGTCGCTGCCCTACGGCGCTCAGAGGCGGCTGGAGATTGCCCGGGCTCTGGCCACCCGCCCGAAGTTCTTGCTGCTGGACGAGCCCGCGGCCGGAATGAACCCCCAGGAGTCCCTGGAGCTTTTGAACTTCATCCGCAAGCTGAGGGACGACTTCAACCTGACTATTCTCCTGATCGAGCACGACATGAAGGTCGTTATGGGCGTCTGTGAACGGATTTGGGTGCTGGATCAAGGGGTTTTGATAGCGGAGGGCTCACCGGAGGACATCAAGACAAATCCCCAGGTGATCGAGGCGTATCTGGGGCGGGACGCCCACGGCTAAGGAGCGAGAATGATGCTGGACATCAAAAACCTGAACATCTGGTATGGAGGCATCCACGCCGTTAAGGGCATTCACATGAACATCGAGAAGGGCGAGATCGTCACCCTGATCGGGGCCAACGGTGCGGGTAAGAGCAGCGCTATCCGGGCCATCGCAGGCCTGGTAAAGGGGTATAAGGGGAATATCGTTTACACGAGGTCTGGGGAAGCGGCGGTTTCCCTCTCCGGCCGGCCGCCGGAGGAAATGGTAAAGATGGGCATCGCTTTGAGCCCAGAGGGACGGAGGATTCTGCCGCAGCTCACGGTGGAGGAGAACCTGCGGCTGGGGGCCTACATACGCCATGACAAGGCGGGGGTGGCGGAGGACATCGACTACGTCTACGGCCTCTTTCCGCGTCTGCAGGAGCGCCGCAGGCAGAAAGGAGGAACCCTTTCGGGGGGGGAACAGCAGATGCTGGCCGTGGGGCGCGCCCTGATGAGCCGCCCCGACCTCCTAATGCTGGACGAGCCTTCCCTGGGCCTCGCGCCCATCCTAGTGAGCGAGGTCTTCAGTGTCATTCGCGAGCTGAACCGGCAGGGAAAGACGATTCTCCTGGTGGAACAGAACGCCTTCGCCGCCCTGAAAATCGCCAGCAAGGCCTACGTCCTGGAGGTGGGCAGCATCGTTATCGAGGGCACGGGCGAGGAACTGCTTCAAGACTCCCGCGTCAAGGAGGCGTATTTGGGCGGTTAAAAGCCCCGCCCCAAACCCCGCAAGGGCGGCCCTTGACCCAACCCTTTTACGACAACGCGATGGGAAAGCCAACGGCTGAAGCCGATGGATGAGAATCGCAGCGCCGCCAACGAGCGGCGTTCGCTTTGTCTTTTTTGGCTTCTTGCCGCGTATCTACGTTCATGCTAAAATCCCTTTCCAGCAAGAGCGAATTGAGAAGTATCTCGCTGGGAGAGGCCCATTATGAAAATGAAAAGCATAAGTATTTTAATTGAAAATCTTCTGGAAAAAGGTAGCGAGGAATATATCCAAATGCTGTATGAAAGGAGTAGGAGAGGAAAAAGTATTACAGGAGAGTATAAAAAAGATAGCGTCCCTGAAGAGAAACTCTTAGAATTACTGGAAAAAAGCACTAAAGATGAACGTATTCAGTGGCTTCTTATTTTAATTCTGGACGAAAGGGAAATAAACGCGGACAGTATAAGCGATAAGGTACTGGAATATTGCTTGAATTATCCAACTTCTTGGAAGAGAACACTACTGGTGTCATTAGCTCATATACACCTAAAAAAAGAGCAGCTGAAACGGCTTAATCAGGTAGTAGAAACGTC
>JAITGX010000027.1 GCA_031280275.1 Synergistaceae bacterium | reverse complement strand
GAACTTCTCCAAAAGATACGAGGCACTGCACTCAAGTCATTGAACCGCCGTATACGGGTCCGTACGTACGGTGGTGTGGGAGGACGGCCGTTCAAATAATGAGCGGCCTCCTACCCGATCGCTTGGATTAACCCCTTGCGGGGCTCCGCCCCACGCCCCGCTTAGGGGCCTCAGGCCCCTAAGAACCCCTTTAATCAGTGCTTCCCCTATTTCAAATCAAACGGTTTTAAAAATTTTTCGGCCTCGAACTTCCTTCCGTTGGCGTCCTCCAGCGGTACCTTCGCGTAAACCCAGCCCTCTGCCTTTGCTGGGTCAACCCCCGCGTCAATAAAGATTTTTGGGTCTAGCACGAACACCAGGTCTTTGTCGTTTTTGCTCATATCTTTGGCCCATTCCACCAGATTTCCCTCCGCCACGGTTACGCCGTAGTGGTCCAGCGCGGAGTGGTATCCGACCGATTCCCTGTCCAGCTTCACTATCTGCTCGAAGGACGAAACCGCCGTGATCTCTCCGTCGTACACCAGCGGCTCCTTGGACAGTTTTTTCCCCACCATGAGCTTGCCGCGCTCCTCAAGCATCCCTTTCATCTCGGCGGGCAGCTTGTTCAGGTCCAGTCCGGCCTTTACAAAGGGTTCCGCGTCGAAGCAAAGATACACGTCGAACATGCGATGCCCGCTGGCCTCGTTTCGCCACCAGAAGGCCGCCTCTCCATCCGGGGCCGTCAATATCCACGTTTTTTCCATCTCGTCAATCACAGGGGGAAACTCCAGAGCCTCCACCATTGCCTTGAAGGACGTGATCGCCGTCCGCCCCACGATGTCCGTGCTGAACGCCGCCTCCGCCGCCTTGCCGGAAAAAACCGCCGACGCCCCCAGCAGCAAAGCCGTCGCTGCTGCCTTACGCACCGCTTTCTTCATTTCCAATGCCTCCATATCCAATACCTCCATAATTGGGATTCTTAAGGGCCAGCGGCCCTTAAGCAGGGTTTGGGGCAGAGCCCCAAGGTTTTCATGTTTTCACCGTTTTGGCCTGAACCCACGCAGCCTCAGCGCGTTGGTCAAAACCGAGACGGAGCTGAGGGACATGGCCGCCGCTGCCAAAATCGGGTCCAGCAGCGGCCCGCCGAAAAGGAACCGCAGCACGCCGGCCGCTACGGGAATCCCCGCCGTGTTGTAGGCGAAGGCCCAGAATAAATTTTGTTTGATGTTGCGGATGGTGCTCCGGCTGAGTTGTATGGCCGCCGGCACGTCCATGAGGTCACTGCGCATCAGCACCACGTCCGCCGACTCCATGGCCACGTCCGTGCCGGAGCCTATCGCTATCCCGACATCCGCCTGAACCAGCGCCGGGGCGTCGTTGATCCCGTCCCCCACCATCGCCACCCTGCGGTTTTCCTCCTGCAGCTTCCTGACCTCGTTCGACTTGTCCTGGGGCAGAACCTCCGCCAGCACCCGGTCGATACCCACCTGCCTGGCGATAGCGTCCGCCGTCTTTCGGTTATCACCCGTGATCATCGCCACGGTGATCCCCATGTTCTTCAGCGCTTTTATGGCCTCCGCGCTGCTCTTCTTCACCACGTCCGCCACCGCCACAATCCCCGCCAGTTTGCCGTCCGTCACGATGTACATGGGGGTCTTACCCTCTCCCGCCAGGCGGTCGGATTCGCTTTCCAATTCTCCCAGGGATATGCCCTTCTCGTTCATCAATTTCCGGTTTCCGGCGCAGATGCGCGTTCCCCCTATCACGGCCTCGATACCCAGACCCGTGAGGGCCTGAAAGTTTTCCACGGGAAGAAATTCCCGTTTCTCCTCTTCGGCCTTTCGGACGACGGCCTCACCCAAAGGATGCTCAGACCCCTTCTCGGCGGAGGCGATCAGCTGGAGCAGGCGGTCTTCATCGACTCCCGGCGCCGTCACGATGTCCGTGACCTCCGGCTTGCCCTCGGTGATGGTTCCGGTCTTATCGAACACGATGGTGTCAATCTTGTGCGCCGTTTCGAGAGCTTCCCCGCCCTTGAAAAGAATCCCGTACTCCGCGCCCTTGCCCGTGCCCACCATGATGGCCGTGGGCGTGGCGAGACCCAGGGCGCAGGGGCAGGCGATAATCAGCACAGAGATGAAGATGGTCAAGGACAGGGTGACATCTCCCGTGTACCAGTACCACGCGGCAGCGGCCGCGGCGGCAAAGACGCAGACAACGGGAACGAACACGCCCGAAACGACGTCAGCCATGGCCGCGATGGGGGCTTTGGAGCCCTGCGCGTCCTCCACCAGTTTGATGATCTGAGCCAGGGCCGTGTCGCTGCCCACCTTCGCGGCTTCGAAGCGAATCACCCCGTTTTTGTTGATGGTAGCGGCGAATACCTTGTCGCCCGGTTTTTTGTCTATGGGCAGGCTTTCGCCCGTGAGCATGGACTCGTCCACCGCGGAATGCCCCTCGGTGATATTGCCGTCTACGGGGATTTTCTCGCCGGGGCGCACGAGAATAACCTGTCCGATTTCTACCTCGTCGATGGGTATCTCAAGCTCTTTACCGTCCTGAATCACGGTGGCGGTTTTGGGGGCCAGTCCCATCAGTTTTTTGATGGCCTCGGAGGTCTTGCCTTTGGAGACGGCTTCCAAGGTCTTGCCCAGAAGAATCAGCGCGATGATGACCCCGGCGGACTCGAAGTAGAGGTTGTTAACCGCGCCGAAGTTCAGGTTGAACAGGGTGTCGTAGCTCGCCCACAGGCTGTAGAGCACGGCGGCGGAGGTGCCGATTGCGATAAGGGAGTCCATGTTGGGGCTGCCTTGCAAGAAAGCCTTGAAGCCGACCGTGTAAAAATTGCGCCCCACGATCAGAATGGGGATGGTGAGGACGAGCTGTACCGCGATGTAGTGGAGGGGGTACTGCATGGGGTCCAGAATCCTTGGGAAGGGGAGCCACGCCCGCAGCCACCATATCATAGAGACCATCGCCAGGTAGAGCAGAGGCACGCCGAACACCGCCGCGACGACGAATTTTCTCTGCAGTGAGCGGATCTCTTTTTCCTTCCTTATTTTATCTTCGTCCACCGCGCGGGCCTCCAGTGCCTTGTACCCCGCTTTCTCAATGGCGGCGCGGACAGCGGAGAACTTCGCCTTGTGAGGATCGTAAGAGACCGTCGCTTTTTCCGTGGCGAAGTTGACCGACGCGGACAGCACGCCCTCTACCTTGCCCACCGCCTTTTCGACCCGCATGGCACAGGCCGCGCAGGTCATTCCCCCGACCGCGATAGTTTGTTTTTCCATCTGCCAAACCCCTTTCCCTGCTGATTGAGAGCCGTTGTTCCCGTTCGCCGCCGCACAGAGGGAATCCTCCGGCATCGGGATTTCAACGGTTAGAATATTAGCAGAAGTATTTGTAGAAAGTGTGGAGGGTATCCCCGCCCCGTTCCCTGATAAAATCAGGCCGAAGGGGAGGCATAAGTAGGGGAGGCATAAGTTAAGATGGAAAAAACGAAAACTTGGGAGCCGCTTTTTGCGACCCTGGCGCCGGGGAGGGGCGGAGCGCGGGTTCCCGTAGCGGCCCTCATTGGACCCACCGCAGTGGGCAAGACGGCTTTGAGCTTGGAGCTGGCGTCCTTCCTGAACGCCGAGGTCATTTCGGTAGACTCGCGCCAAGTCTACCGTTACATGGACGTAGGCACGGACAAGATCTCCCCGGCGGAGCGGCGCGAGGTGCTTCACCACCTCATCGACGTGGCAGACCCTGACGAGGTTTTCAGCGTCGCTTCCTTCACGAAACTGGCTCGCGAAGCCGCGGCGCGGATACGCGAGCGGGGGCGTACGCCGCTTTTCGTAGGGGGGACACCGTTTTACTACCATGTTCTTTTTCACGGGGCAATGAACGAAGGACTGCCGGAGGACAGGGAAACACGGAACCGCTTTGAGCGCCTGGCGGAGACGGAGGGGCCGGAGGCGCTTCACCGGATGCTGGCGGAGATAGACGCCGAGACCGCCGCCCGACTGCACCCTCACGACGTGAGGCGCGTCTCGCGGGCGCTGGAGCTTCACGCCCTCACGGGGACGCCGCCCTCCCGCCTTTACGCCGAGGGGGAGAAAATGCACTCGGACATGGATGTGCTCTACATCGGACTCAATCGGCCGCGAGCGGAGCTTCACGAAAACATCGCCTCTCGTGTCCGGCGGCAGTTCGCGTCGGGCTACCCGGAGGAGGTTCAGTGGCTTCTGGAAAACGGGTTTGACGAAAGCTGCCCTTCCATGCAGGGTTTCGGCTACAGGGAGCTGACCGCGTGGCGGCGGGGGAAGATGACCCTAGAGGAGGCGCTGGAAGGGGACATTCGGCGGACGAAAGTTTTTTGTCATCGTCAAATAACTTGGTTCTCGAAATTTTCCCCAACCTTGTGGTATGATACATCCGCTTTGAGTGTTGGCAAATTAGGCGAAGCCGTTTTCGAGGCGGTGAAAAAGCATTTGAAACTTTAGCAAAAGGGGCGAACCCCAAGGTCTTTTATAAAGGACGGCTGACAGTGAGGGAAATCGTCATGGCCGAGGAGGCTGGATTCTGTTTCGGGGTGAGGCGGGCTGTGGAGGCCATTGAGGGCGTTTTGTCGGAGGGCGGGACGCTGTGGTCCATTGGGATGCCGATCCACAACCCTCAGGAAGTGGCCCGGCTGCGGGCAAGAGGGCTGAATGTGACAAAGAGCGCAAACGAAATCCCTGAGGGGGCAAGGGTGCTGATACGGGCCCACGGCGAGTCCAAAGCCGTGACGGAGGACCTTGACGCTAGAAAAATGAGGCTGACCGACGCGACTTGCCCCTTCGTCCGCAGGGCTCAGGAGCGTGCGGAGGAGCTTTCTTCTCAGGGGTACGCCGTCGTGCTCCTGGGGGATGCGCGGCACCCGGAGATACGGGCGGTGATGGGGTACGCTAGAGGGCCTGTTGACGTGGTGGCGAGTGCGCAGGACACGGAAAGACTGCCCAAGCGGCCCCGTGTGGCGCTCATCTCCCAGACCACCCAGAGGGAGGACCTGCTCGCCGCCGTGGCCGCCGCGCTGGTGCCGCGAGCGGGAGAACTTCACGTATGCAACACCGTCTGCCGCGCCACGCTGAACCGACAGGACGCTGTCCGCCGCCTGGCGGGGAAGGTGGACGGGCTTGTGCTCATCGGGGGCAGGAACAGCGCCAACACCGCGAAGCTGCGGGACATAGCGGAGGCGGGTGGCATGGACGTCCTCTGGATAGAGACTTCCGAGGAGCTGACGCGGGAGTGGTTCGGAGAAAAAGACCAAATTGGAGTGGCCGCGGGGGCTAGCACGCCTCAGTGGCTTATCACGGAAATTTGCAGCAAAATCGCGAGAATGTAGGCAGTCAAGGGGGCTAGCGGCAATGGAGCAGGGTATGGAGCACGAGGCGGCACAGGAAACAGCGGGGCAGGAAACAGCAGGGCAGGAAACAATGGAGAGCATGATGGATCAAATTGCGCTCTCCGACCTCCGCAAGGGGGAGATCAGGACGGGCACCGTCATCGGTGAAACGGAGAACGGCTGGCTGGTGGACGTTAGCTACAAGTGCGAGGGATACCTTCCCGGCAAAGAGTGGTCGCACCGCATTCTGGTTGGGGACACGGAAAAGCCCGGAGTTGGGGACAGCATCGAGGTGCAGGTCGTCAGTATCCGGGAGGGCGAGGAGGCGCAGCTCCTCCTGAGCCGCTGGCGTCACGAGTTTGACCGCCGATGGAGCGAATTTGAAGACAAACTCGCCCAGAACGAGATCATCCAGGTGAAGGGCCTTCGCAAGGTCAAGGGAGGGCTGATGGTTGACTGCTGCGGATTGGAGGGTTTCATTCCCATTTCGCATCTCTCCGCCGACGGCAGGGGAGTCAACCTCAACAAGTTCGTGGGCGAGGTTTTCGACGTTAAATTGCTCGAAAAGGAGCGCAAGAAGCACAGGATCGTCTTTTCTCGGAAGTCCCTGGTGGAGAGGGAGGCCGCTGAACAGCGCGCCAAATTCTACGAGGAAGTCAAAGAGGGCAGCGTCATTGAGGGTGAGGTCAGCAGCCTGACCGACTTCGGCGTGTTCGTGAACATCGGGGCCGTGGATGGACTGGTCCACATGAGCGAGATTTCTTGGAAGCGCAGCGTCCGTATCAAGGATTCTTACAAGAAGGGCGACAAGGTTACGGTGAAGGTGATCGGCATCGACCGCGACAACAACCGGATATCCCTCAGTATCAAACAAGTGGAGGGCGACCCGTGGAATACCGTGCGCGAGCGCATCCAAAAGGGCGCGGTGGTCTCCGGTCCCGTCACCAACGTCACGGACTTCGGCGCGTTTGTGGAGATCGAACCGGGGGTGGAGGGGCTCATTCACATCGGGGACATCAGTTGGGTCAGGATTCGCCACCCGAAGGAGGTCTTCCGCAAGGGGCAAGAGGTGCGGGCCCAGGTCTTGGAGATCGACACGGACAAACGGCGGATCAGCCTGGGCTTCAAGCAGCTCAACGACCCGTGGAGGGACATCGGAGAGCGGTACAAGAAGGGCCAGGACATCACGGTGAAGGTGGTGCGTCTGGCGGATTTCGGCGCATTCGTGGAGGTGGAGGACGGCGTAGAGGGACTTATCCACATCTCCCAGCTCAGGACGAAGCACGTGGACAAACCCAGCGACGTGCTCCAGGAAAAACAGGAGGTCACGGCGCGGGTAATCGAGGTTAACCCCGAACAGCGGAGGATGCGCCTTTCCCTCAGCGCCCTGGAAGAGCGGGGCGGGCGCGCCCCGAGAGAGCGCGAGGAGGACGGCGGCAGAAGGCGCGGCTCCTCTCGGTCGGAGCACGACAAACAGGTTATGCCGGAGGAAAACACCAACTACACCTTGGCGGACCTCTTCAAGGATCAGAACATCAGTCGGGAATAAAGAACAGGGGCCGCCGGGTAAAACCGGCGGCCTGTATAATTTCGGAGGTGGAGTAGTGAAAAATTTTACATGGTGGAACCCCACGATTGTGATTTTCGGGAAGGGCACGATCCCGCAAATCGCCAGCCAACTGGCCGCAGTTGGGGCAAAGAGCGCGCTTTTGGTCTATGGCGGCCAGGCGATTTTCAAAAACGGCGTTTACACCCAGGTGTCTGAGGCTCTGGAGAAGAAGGGCATCGCCTTTCCCGAGCTGGGCGGGGTAAGGCCTAATCCCACGATCGACAAGGTGCGCGAGGGCGTGGCGCGGTTGAAGGCGTCCCCGGCGGACGCCGTGGTGCCGATTGGCGGGGGCAGCGTTTTCGACACGGCCAAGGCCATTGCCGCTGGAGCGTTCTATGACAAGGACCCGTGGGAGCTTTTCGAGGGCAAAGGAACGAACCTGGAGAGGGCCTTGCCGTTGTTTGGCGTGCTGACGGTCTCGGCCACGGCCAGCGAGGTCAACAACATCTCGGTCGTCTCAAACCCGGAAAAGGAGTCGAAAACGTCCTTCACCAACCCTCTCATTTACCCGCGCGTCTCCATCATCGACCCGTCGGTGCAGACCTCCCTGACAGAGGCGCAGACGGTAAACGGGGGCATTGACATCATGGCCCACGCACTGGAGCGGCTTTTCGACGGAGCGGAGGGTGTCGGACTGGTGGATGCCCAGGGTTATGCCCTCGTCAAGACCATGATGGAGCTGATCCCCCAACTGCGCCAAAACCCGGAGAACTACGAGGCCCGCGCTCAGTACGCTTGGGCGGCGTGTCAGGCGCACAATGGCTCACTTTCCTGCGGGCGGGGTGAGAGGGGGGATTTTTCCTCACACAAACTAGGACACACCCTCAGCCTTCTTTTCGGCGTGGCACATGGGGCATCCTTGGCTGTGATGATGCCCGCCTGGGCCCGCTACGTCTGCCAGGATAACCCGACGCCCTTCGCCCGCTTCGCGGAGGCTGTGTTCGGCGTCGAGGACGACGACGAAGAGGAAATGGCCATTGAGGGCATAGAGCGCCTGGAGGACTTTTTCCACTCGGTGGGAGCCCCTACTTCTCTGCGCGGCCTGAAGGTAGCGGAAGATGACATTGAGCGGGCTGCCAAGAACGCCGCGGCCTTTTCCCCTTTCGGCGTAGTGAAAGCACTCTCCGCTGAGGACATCCTGGAAATCTACAAGCTAGCCTACTAGGAGGGGTTTGGGGCGGAACCCCAGGGTGAGACTGGCGGAAACGCGGGAATTAGGATATAATTCAGCAGCGTTTCCGCTGCGGTGAACGGCGCGATCGCGAGGGTGGCGGAATCGGTAGACGCGTCAGACTTAGAATCTGGTACTTCCAAGTGTAGGGGTTCAAATCCCCTCCCTCGCACCAATCAATATTTCAGCAAGTTTTTTCATATATCCAAACCAATGTCAACAACTTAAGCATTTATGCGTGGGATTTCCTGTTGTGATGATACTTAGTCTTTCTCGGATCCCGGAGTGTTGCGATAATCTGGTTTAAATTAGCAGCGTACTCGTATTTGTTATCTTTGCCGGCGCGTTTCTTCCCTATGGCCGCGTTGGCTTCGTCTTCAGCGGCCGCCGCCATGCCGGCTGGATACATGGACGCCCAAAATTCCTGCAATATAACATTTTTCAAGCAGCCGCTGAAATTCTCCAGCGGCAGTTTATTCTTCACAGCATCATACTTTGTTTCTACGGGCCAGCGCATGAAATACAGCTTGGGAAAACACTCCTCCGGCAGCTCGAACAGATCGGTGATGAGGGTCTCTATCTCCCCTCCTGGCAATTCAAATTTCACAACACG
>JAITGX010000046.1 GCA_031280275.1 Synergistaceae bacterium | reverse complement strand
CCCTATAAGCATATAAAATTCCAATTATTATATGCTTATAGGGGGGTCTTGTCTATCCCTAAATATGAGCTTAATCTATGTTTGATAGATATAAGCATATAATTTTTGGGGGATTTAGGATCTCTAGGATCTCTGGCTCGTACTTTGAGTGCGCCTTGATCCTTGCAATACTTGTTTGCGTTGTCCCAAAGTCGATACCCAAGAAAGTTTTCCCCGACAAATTGTTGTCCATTGATAATCGTCTCGTCCTTTCATCTTGCGGTTTCTTTCCCAAGAGGATCGTGTGTCTCCGATTCTCCCCAGTAACATTTTATCATGTTGCTGAGCATTCAGGCTGAAATTCTCCAGGGCGTGTTTTAAAACTCCTATTTAACTTAAATGCATTGAAAAAAGTGCCTAAAAAAGCAGTTTTTTGTTGGAGCAGTTATTTTTCAAACACTCTCCAGCAAAAAGAGATTTTAAGGAAGCACTGATTAATGGGGTTCTTAGGGGCCTCAGGCCCCTCGGGGTCCAAGACCCCTAAGCGGGGCGTGGGGCAGAGCCCCGCAAGGGGTTAAGCCTCTGGGGTCCGCACCAGAGGGATTCGCGCGCCAGAGAGGCGGCGCCTATGCCCTCGGTTCGAACGTGCCCCTTTTTAAGACGGCCCCGTCCCGCATCAGGACCTGCCCCTTGGCGACGACGTGAAGGAGCTTTTTGTCACCCAGTACGAGGAGGTCGGCGTCGGCTCCCTTTTCGAGTTGTCCCTTGCCCTTCAGCCCAAGCTGACTGGCGGCGTTGGACGTACACATCCCCAAGATCGTCTGCCCGCCGAGCTCCGGGTCATCCCAGAGCGACAGGAGCGTCTCGAGCACCGTGGAGATAGAGCCTACCGCCATGCCGGTCATCTTTCCCTGCTCGTCGAAAACGGGCATACTTCCGTTGCCGTCGGAACTCAGAGTAATCCTTTCGGGAGGAACACCGCCGTCCAGCAGGAAGCGCAGGGCCTGGCGCGTCGATTTGCCGAAAATGGGGTCCTTTTCCGTTTCCGCCGTGACGTCCAGGTTTCCTCCGCGCTTGCCGAAGGCAGCCGATTCCCGCAGCAGGGACTCACAGCGGGTGATGTGGGTCGGTCCGTACTGCGTCAGGGGAATGTCCGTGTCCTCTATGGCCTGGAGCAGCGGGGTGAGGGAGGTCTTTTCAGACCCCATGTGTACGCACACGACCCCGCACTTTCCCGAAAGAATTCCCCCGGTACGCGCGTCGGAAACGGCCCGCCGTATCTCCTCCGCTGACGGGTGGGAGCTTCGGTGGTCCGAGATCGCCATCTTGAGCCCAATGACTTTGTCGATCAGGCAAATGTCGCTCATGACGTCTCCTGTCAGCGTCACGGACGGAACGCTGTAACTGCCCGTGTATATCCACGTGCTGATTCCCTCG
The DNA here is from genome assembly GCA_031280275.1 of Synergistaceae bacterium. Classification (GTDB taxonomy): domain Bacteria; phylum Synergistota; class Synergistia; order Synergistales; family Aminobacteriaceae; genus JAITGK01. The sequence goes on along the minus strand of JAITGX010000046.1, from coordinate 8,426 downwards.
TCCTCCAGGCCGCGCGCTTTCATTAGCAGTTCACGCAGCGACCGGCAGGTTCCGTCGGTGCCCAGCAGCCCCACCGCTGACGTGACGCCAGCCTCGATGAAAGCGGAAAGCTGAAGCGGCGGCGTCCTGAACCGGGGTCCGCCCTCGCCCCCAGCCCCGTTGAAGTGCACGTGCCGGTCCACGATGCCGGGAACCACAGGCCGTCCCCTGGCGTCGAGGATGGACAGTTCCGGATCGATAACCCGCAGAACCTCCGCGTTCAGCGTCCCTTGGGGGAAAATCCCGGCGATTTTCCTCTCCGCCGCCAAAATGTCGCAGACGCCGAGCGCTTTGGGCGCGTAGACGTTTCCGTTTTGTATCCAGAGCATATGAGCCCGCTCCTTTTCAGCTTTTTGACGTCTTCGACGGGTCGGCTTTCCAGATTCCGATTCCGGTGAAGCCGTATATCCACGCCGTCAGAAAACCCAAGTAGCAAAGAATCGCCCAAGGAGCGTAGTCCAAGACGGGAACTTCCAGCACTGAGGACATGTAGATGCCTGCGGCGGACCAGGGAATCAAGGGGACAATGACAGTTCCGGAGTCTTCGAGCGTGCGGGATAGGACGCGGCGGGAGATGTTCATCTCGTCGAACAGGTCGCCGTACATGGTTCCTGGAACGATCTCGCTGAGGTAGGAGTTGCCGGTGCCCAGTCCTGTCAGGATGCCAGTGAGAGAGGTGGACATGACGAGCCTTCCCCTGCTGTCACCGATGAATTTTTCGCGAAGCGCCGCGCAAATGGTGTGGAACGTCCCCGTGCACTCCAACTGTCCGGCGAAAAGATAGGCAAAGAACACGACGACGGTTGAAGCCGTCATGGACGCGATGCCTCCGCGGCTCAGTAGCCTGTCGAGGGTTTCGAGCCCGGTGGTGATCTTGGGGCCGGAGGCCATAGCCTTGAAGATCGCAGGAATGTCCGCGCCCTGTGTCATGGCCAGGGGAATGGAGATAACGATGGCGAGCCAAAGCACGGGAAGCGTTGGGCAGCGCCGGTACGCGAGAATCAAGATGACGACAGGGGGAATCAGGGCCATGGGACTGAGCTTGAAGGTGTTCCTGATGCCGTTCAGAATAAGGCCGACTTTGGACATATCAATCTCGCCCGAAGCTTGGGAACCGACCCAGGCGTAGACTCCGACGCTGATCAGAAAGGCGGGGATTGTCGTCCAGAGCATGGAGCGGATGTGATCGACGACCTCCACCCGCGCAACAGCGGCGGCGAGGATTGTCGTGTCGGAGACGGGGCTGAGCTTGTCACCGAAGTACGAGCCCGCGACGACCGCGCCCGCGGCTGCCGCCAAGGAGACTCCAAGTCCCTGGGCAATGCCGATAAAGGCAACGCCGAAAGTGGCCGCCGTACCCCAGGAGGTTCCCGTGAACGTGGAGGACAAGGCGCAAATTACGAAGGCCGCTGCGAGAAAGGTCTGAGGGTTGAGAAGCTGCAATCCGCGGTAAATGAGGTACGGAATGGTGCCCGACAGCATCCACACCGCGATCAGAGGCCCGACCGTGAGCAGAATCAGGATGGCGCCGACGGCACGGGCGACCATCGGCACTACGCCCTTGTCGAAGAGTTCTTCCCACGTGTACTTATAGCAGAAGCAGTACACCAGAGTCGTGAACATGCCGCAGAACATCAGGAGCAGCGCTACATCGAACCCTAACACGAGCCGTCCAACGACGATTATGGCCAAAATCACCCCGAAAATCGACACCGCACCTTTGAGCTTAACCGTTTTAGAACCAGCTTGACTTGCCATAAAAATCCCTCCTTTTTATCAATTTTACACTAATTTATCAATTTAACACTAATTTTCTGTGCGCAATTACGGAAGCGCTGATTAGGGCGTGTTTGAAAACTAGCTGCTCCAACTAAAAACTGCCATTTTTAGGCACTTTTTTTCAATTCATTTATAGTCAATAGGAGTTTTAAAACACACCCTAAGGAAGCGCTGATTAAGCTCTTGCGGGGCTCTGCCCCACGCCCCGCTTAGGGGTCTCAGACCCCAAGGGGCCTCAGGCCCCTAAGAACCCCATTAATCAGTGCTTCCTTACCTACCGCCGTTCTTTGTTAAACTGCATGCTGTAGAACTTGGCGTATTCACCGTTCAGTTTGAGAAGCTCCGCGTGGGTGCCCCGCTCGACGATGCGGCCTTCCGCCACCACGCAGATCATGTCCGCGTTCTTTATGGTGGACAGACGGTGCGCGATGACCACCGTCGTCCGGTTTTTCATCAGGTTGTCCAGAGCCGTCTGCACTTCGAACTCAGACTCCGTGTCCAGCGCCGAGGTGGCCTCGTCCAGCAGCAGTATCGGCGCGTTCTTGATAAGCGCCCGAGCGATGGAAACGCGCTGCTTCTGTCCGCCTGACAGAATGACCCCTTTCTCGCCGATCCGGGTGGCGTAGCCCTGGGGCATGCCGCGGATAAACGCGTCCGCGTTTGCGCTCCTGGCCGCCTTCACGATGTCCTCCTTGGCGACGCCGTCGCACTTCTCACCCTTGCCGTAGGCGATGTTCTTCTCGATGGTGTCGTCGAAGAGGATAACCTCCTGACTTACCAGGGAAACGTTGTCGCGCAGGGACTTTTGCGTCACCTTTTTGATGTCGGTCCCGTCTATTAGGATTTTCCCTTCCACAGGCTCGAAAAAGCGCGGGATCAAGTTCACTAAGGTGGTCTTACCCCCGCCGCTGGAACCCACCAGAGCCACGGTCTTGCCCCTGGGTATCTTCAGACTTACGCGGTTCAGAACGTTCCGGTTGGGGGTATAGGCAAAGGTCACGTCCACGAACTCAATGTCGCCATGGACGTTAGTCAGTTCGACGGCGTCCGGCGCGTCCTCGATGGCGGACTTCGTGTCGATGATATCGTACACGCGCGCTGCGCTGATCAGCGCCATTTGCAGCTGCACGCGGAAGCCGAGCAGGGACTTCAAGGGCTTATAGGCCGAAACCCACGCCCCCAGAAAGGTGACGAACCCCCCGGCGGAAAGCTGCCCGTTGGCTATCTGCCACCCGCCGAACAAAAGCACCCCCGCCAGAATAAACCCGGAAATGCTCTCGATCACGGGCGTGAGCATGGAAACGTTTTTCACGTTCCGGATTGTCAAGTCGAACATGAACCCCAAAAGCGCCTTGAGGTTCTCACCCTCGAATTTTTCCATGTTATAAGACTTGATGATTTTGATGCTCTGCAGGCTTTCCGATAGTTTGCTCATGAAGTCGGCGGAGAACTGGGAGTTCGTCCGTGCGATTTCCTTCGCCTTGCGGTTGATCTTCTGCACCGCTAGAACCCCTATGGGGAAGAACACTAGAATCACCATCATCATCTGCCACGAGTAGTAGAGCATCAGGATAAACATGGAGATACAGGTGATCAGGTCTTTAAAGACGCTCGTGACGAAGTTGACGGCGATGTTGGTGATGGCGCCGCAGTCCCCCACGATCCGCGCCAGCATCTGCCCGCTGGAGGTTCTGTTGAAGAAGCCGATGTCCAGGGACAAAAGGTGGGAGAACACGTGCTGCTGAATGGACTGGATGGTTTTTGTGGTCACGCGGGTCATGATCAGGGACTGAGCGTAGTAAAACCAGCCCTTCGCCAGGTAGATCAAGATGACCTGCAGGCACAGCGCCAGGAGGAGCTGCTTGTTCTGGCTGATGAAACCCTCGTCCAGGACGGGCCGCAGGAGGGATACAGCGTAGGCCTCCGTGGTGGTGTTCAGGGCCGTGAGCGCCATGACGCCCAACAGGGTTCCCATGTATTTTTTCGTGTGTTCCCGCCATATCCGCGTCAAGACAGCCATGTCGGAGTTGGAGCCGCCGCTTTCGTTTCCCTTGGCTTTTCCAAAGATCTTCTCACATATCCAGTTGAATATCGTTGATTTGGGTTTAACCCTGAACTTAGCCTCTTCGAACATCGTTTGCCCCATACCGCCCCAAATTTGCGGGCGCATGTGGAAACGCCCGTATTTTTTTGCGTAACATTGAAATCCCGCAAACAAATTATGCCACGTGCGCCGCGCCAGCGCAATCACGTCTCCGATGCCGCGGGGCTAGGCGGAATCTGAGAGCTTGTCCAATATTTTTTACAGCGAGATAATCAATGTTAACAACTTAAGCATTGATGCGTGGGATTTCCTGTTGTGAACAAGGGGGGGTGAGTGTCCCCCCCAGCTCCTCCAATAGAATCCGAATTACCGCCGTCAATTTTTTCTCAAGGACAGGTGGCGCTGAAGGAAGTCCTCCATGGTGCGGTAGAAGTCGAAGCGATTTTCCTCGTTGTGAAAACCGTGCCCTTCGTTGTCCTTCACCAGGTACACCACGTCTTTGCCCGCCTTTTTCACGGTCTCCACGATCTGGTCGGATTCCGCCTTTTTGACGCGCGGATCGTTGGCCCCATGAGCCACCATCAGGGGAATTTTGATCCTGTCCGCATGAAACAGGGGTGAAATTTCCTCCAACAGGGCTTTGTCCTTCACGGGATCGCCGATCATCTCGTATTCCATGTCGCGCAGGGGCTCCCAATAAGGAGGAATGCTTGCCAGCAGGGTAAAAAGGTTCGACGGGCCCACATAGCTTACGGCGCAGGCGTAGAGGTCGGGCGTGAAGGCCGCTCCGCTCAGGGCCGCGTAGCCCCCGTAGCTGCCGCCATAGATGGCGATTCGTTTCCCATCGGCTATGCCCTGAGCGATCAGCCACTCTACCCCGTCGGTCACGTCGTTTTGCATTCCCTTCCCCCATTGCTTAAATCCGGCTTCCCAAAAGGACTTACCGTAGCCCGTGGATCCCCGGAAGTTCACCTGCAGCACGGCCGCACCCCGATTTGCCAAAAACTGCGCCTCAGAGTCAAAGCCCCAGGTCTCCCGCGCGGAGGGGCCTCCGTGGGGATTCACCACCACGGGCAGGTTTTTAGGCTCCACCCCCAGGGGCAGGGTGAGATAGCCGTGTATAGTGAGGCCGTCCCTGGAGGTGTACTGGATCGGCCTCATGGGGGCCATCTGCTCTTCTTCCAGCCACGGGGCCAGCGCGGCCAGCTTCTCCAACTTCTCCGTCTTGCGGTCGTAAAGGTAGTAGACCCCCCGCGACCTGTCGCTATAGGCAGCGAAGATGACGCGTCTTTCGTCGTCGTCCATGTCCCTCACCCCCACCTCGTAGTCGGGGAACCTCGCTTCCAGCGTGTCCTGGAGCTTCTTGCGATCCTCATCGAAGAAGTGATAGCGCGCTTTGTCAACGGTGTAGACCACGCCCGTGATCACTTTGCGCTTTTTAGAGGAGATCAGCCGTCCCACGTCCACCTCTGGGTGCTCGTAAACCAGTCTGAAGTGCTCTTCGAAGTTAGGCCCGACGTCCTTTTTCGGGCGTTTGGCGAAATCGTCAGGGTCGAAGGTATAAATGGCCGTCTTGTCGCGGCCCAGGTTCGAGGCAATGTAAAGCAGCTTGTCGTCGTAGCTGAACATCAGCGGCGAGAAGTCGTCCCGGAAGCTCGTCGTGAGCAGCTTTCGAAAGGGTTCCTCCTCCGTGGTGCGGTAGAGAAGGCTCTGGTTTACGCCGTCCGTCTCGTAAGCGGCCCGAAGCCGGCCCTTGTGGTCCGTCATCCAACCGGTGATGTTGCCGGGGTTCTCCGCGATTTGGGTCAGTTCCCCTGTTTCCAGGTCGCACCGGTACACGTCGAAGACCTCCGGGTTGTTCTTGTTCATGGATATCAGCATGTGGCGGGGATCTTCCTCCAGGTCGTCGAGCACATAGGTCTTTACCCCATCAAAGGGCGTCAGCTCCCTGGGCTTCCCGCCGCTGATTGCCGCCAGAAAGATGTGGTAGTTTTCATCCCCGCCCTTGTCCTGACTGAAAGCGATCCGGTCGCTGCCCTTCCAAAAGAAACTCGCCACATCGCGTTCGGCGGCGGATGTCACGCGACGTTCCTCGCCCGTGTCGATGTAACGGACGTAGACGTTCAGGCGGCGCTCCCACGGCTTCAGGTAGGCCAGTTTTTCTCCGTCAGGAGAGATAGAAAAGCTGGCAAGTTCGGGGTTGCGGAAAAAATCCTCCATCGGAATGAGCGGCGGGGTGGACGGCACGGGCTCCGCGGCCCAAGCTGGCGTTTGCGTCAGCAACAACCCCAGCGCCAAGTACAGGGGGCATAAAAGAAAGTAATCCATCGAAAATCCCTCCTAAAATTTTAATGACAACAATGAAATATGCTGGTGCAACCCAACGCCGCTCTTGCGCCGCGCCAGGCAGGTACTATAATGGAGCCGATTCTTGGGTTTGTCATGGTGGCTTTTGCGTAAAAAAACAAAAAAAACGAAATAGCGTTTTATCGAGAGTAGCGAGGAACGGATTTGATGAATATTACCGCATTGGTTTTATTTACCTGCGCTCTGATCATGGCCGGGATGGGGGTTACGCGCTGCCGTGCGGGGCAGAAAGGCTTGGCGCTGCGCGATTTCTTCATGGCTGCGGTGATGGCCGTTTTTGGAGCGGGCTGCCTGTAGCACGAGTCCATGGGGTTCTTCGAGGACGTGGTGAGCACCGTGCGCGGCGCGGCCTGCGGGGGGAGACCCTTGGCTCTGCTCGGAGCTGGAATGGCGCGTCCATTACGCCAACTATCTATTTTCAATTGCCCCAGGAGGTGGCGTGCGGTGAAAACGATTAACGCAAGAAGCAGGTCGGACGCTCTTGCCCTGACCAAAGCTCAGGTGATTCAGGGGACGGAGGAATTGGAGGTTTTTCTGGACAACCCCGTTTTGGCCTCTGAAGTGGTACATTTTCTGGAAAGCCGGGATTTTTCCTTACGAATCACGGATGACGACGGACTCATCACGGTGGTTGCGTCCAAAAACGATGCCCCCCAGCCCGGCGCTCCCGACGCACATCAGCTGGAGGTCAAACAACCGAAAACTGAACCGTCGGAGACCGAACAGCCAGAGGCCGCTCCATCAGAGGTTATAGAACGGGAAGAGGTTCAGTCTCAGGCTCCTCCGCAGGTAAGCGAGTTTCCTTACGTCCCCGCCTCGCCGTTTTCCGTTCTCGTCACCCGCAGAACTTTGGGGAGTGACCCCCCAGGCGGCGCGCTGATGAAAAGTTTTTTGGCGTCGCTCTCACGACTGAGTCAGAGACCCGCCGTTGTCGCCCTCATGAATGATGCGGCGCTATTGGCGCTTTATGACTCTTCCTCCTGTGATCATTTAAAAAACCTTGAAAAGAAGGGTACCTCGATTTTGATATCCGGGTTCTGCGCCGATCATTTTGAAATCGCCGAAAAAATAGGAGTCGGAACCCTGACCAATATGACCGAGATCACCGAGGCCCTGAGCCGTTCGGGCAAGGTCATCACCCTATAGCGATGTCCTTAAAAATAAAGTTATTAGAACTTTTACCTGAAACAGGTAAATTCAAAACCGCTATTGATGGCTTATACCTTTACAGGCGAGACGAGGACGTACGAATCGACTGCTTCAACAGTCCGTGCATAGGAATCATAGTCCAGGGAGGCAAACGGGCTGTTATCGCCGATGAAGAATACCAATATACGGAGGGACATTATATAGCAACTGGGATCGATTTGCCAAGCATAGTCCACGTAATCGGCGCTTCACCGAAAAAGCCCCATTTGGCCATAGCGATCGCATTGGATCGATACGTCTTCAGTCAACTTGCGGGAGGGATCAAACCGGCGCTTAATAACAGCACTTACAAAGGAGTAACCGTTGGGGACGCCGCTGCGGAACTGTTAGAAGCCAGTCTGCGTCTGCTCAATTTGCTTGATACTCCTGAGAGAATACCCGTTCTTGCGCCTATGATTATCCGGGAAATTCATTACTACCTGTTAATCGGACCTCAAGGGGAAGATTTTCGGCTTCTTGGAACCCTTGAGACGTCGAGCAACCGTATAGCCTGGGCCGTTAGCTGGCTGCGTGAAAACTACAAAGAGCGAATTCACATAAACGCGCTTGCGGCTCAAGTCAATATGACGGTACCTTCGTTTTCCCGCCATTTTAAAAGGTTCACCGGTATGAGCCCGCTCCAGTTTCAAAAACGGCTGCGGCTTTACGAGGCTCAACTGCTGATGCTTTCAGAGAATAAAAATGCTGAAGCTACCGCATTTGCAGTTGGTTATGACAGCGTTACTCAATTCAGCCGGGAATATAAACGCCAATTCGGTGAATCGCCGCATAAAGACATCAAACGGTTACGCGCGTCGGCAGCGGCTGCTAACGGCGAGATATTGTCTGCAAATTGACTCCCCATGCAGGCCAAGAAGCTGGCTCGCTGTCTGCGCCTTCAGGCAGAATACCTGCCCTTTATTTGCGCGAATTGAACATCTTTTTTCCACCCCCTCCGCTCGGCTCCGAACCCTTCTGGCAAATCTTCGTAAAGTCTCTTCTGGTGCGG
>JAITGX010000040.1 GCA_031280275.1 Synergistaceae bacterium | reverse complement strand
CCCTATAAGCATATAAAATTCCAATTATTATATGCTTATAGGGGGGTCTTGTCTATCCCTAAATATGAGCTTAATCTATGTTTGATAGATATAAGCATATAATTTTTGGGGGATTTAGGGTATAGAAGGGCTGCGGACTGGCGTTCCTGGTACCTGGCCCGTGACTAAAAAATTTCTTTGGGAGGGAGGTAAACCGCTTCTCGTATAGAGATGGTTAAGCAGTCTCCGATACAGGTTTTGCGGACTCAGGTTGCAGATATGCCGTGAGGGGGTGGAACGAGCTTACCCGACGAATCTTTACGGTGGAAATTTACCGGATGTTCGGCTTACTTTCAACAAATTTATTTCACGAGGAGGCGTGTGTTTCATGTCGTTAAACACATGGATGATCATTGGCATCAGCCTTTATTTGTTCTTTGTCATTTTTGTAGGTTTTATTGGAGCTAAAAAGATAAAAGACGCCAGTGATTTTGCGTTGGCCGGTAAATCTTTGGGGCCGATTCCGTTAGGACTCGCCTTCTCCGCCTCTTTCTTCAGCGCGGCCACATTTCAGGGATATGTCGGCTATATGTACGCTTGGGGGCAGACCGCCCTATGGATTTTTCTTGCCATATTTGGAGCGTCTACGCTGGGATTCATTATTATCGCAAAGGGCGTGCGGGAAGGAACGGAAAGCCTGAAGGTTGATACCATGGCCGACTGGTTAGCCACTTCCTACAAGAGCGATACTCTGCGCTGCATTATAGCAATCGCATTTCTGCTCCAGATATTCTATATAGCGGGACAGTTTTCCGCGGGCGCTTCGGTGATATCTGGCATGATAGAAGGTGTTGAATATAAGGCGGCATTATACTCCGTCGCCATTGTCACCGCTGTTTATGTGACTATGGGAGGGCTGTTCGCCGACGTTTACACCAGCATTGGCCAGATGATTATCATGATGTTCTGCGGCGTTTTCGTTTTTCTTTCGGGGTTTGTAATTTTTCAGGGCGGCTTGACGGAAGTGTCCATGATCATTGCGGCGCAAGATCCGAATTTTGTTGCCGTAACCAACCCAAATGCCCTGCATATGTATTCTTATGCTGCGGTATTTGGGGTGTTGTTCGTCGAGTTCGCCTTTGCGGGACAACCGCAGCTGCTCAATAAAATTATGGCGCTCAAAAATCCCAAAGATATGAAAAAAATGATTATTACTTGGATGATCTCCGCGTTTTGCTGTCTGCTGGTTATGTTTGGCGGCATATACATGCGCGCAATCGATCCAACCCTTACCGTGCCAGACAGCTCTTTAGTCGTATATTCCAAACTTTTCCATCCTATAATTTCGACATTAATTGCCGTGGCGATTATAGCCGCACTTATGTCGACAGCTTGCGGGCTTACCATTGTCATAACGACATGCCTAGCCACGGATGTTTTCAAAAAAACTTTAGTAAAACGCGGAATTTTAAAAATGAGCGAAGAAAAAGCGGACAGGGTGGCTTTTCTTCTGACAAGAATTTTCCCGACCCTTATAGTCGCCGTTTCACTGTACTTGGTGCTCAACCCTCCTGCATTTATGGGAGTTATGGTTTGGATAGGCATTTCCGGAGTGGCGTCCGCCACGCTTGCGCCCTTGATGGTTGCGATATTGTTTCCAAGATTCAAGAGCGCTATAGCGGCTATTTGCGCGACATTTTGCGGACTTGGTTTCTATTTGTATGTTTATATTATCAGCGGTATTGAAAAGAGCGTTATGGCCGCTGGAGCATGGGGGGTAATCGTAAGTTTCATCGTCATGTTTCTTGTGGGCTGCCTAACAGCCGGCAAGGCGGCAAAAAGTACCGCTTTTTGAGGAAAACATTTGATGAAAACATAGCTTGATTATGCAAAGGGGAGATATAATGATAATGTTTGCCAGTCCGATGCTCGCTGTTTGGGTTGCCGGGTGTGCTTTTACTGTTGTAGTCAGCGTAGTCCTTCTCCAAAAATGGTATTAATGTTATCCCAAAATATATGGAGGTGCTTCCATGTCAGAATCATTTAAAGTGGCTGCGGTGCAGATGAACTGCGCCCCGTTTGACGTCGCCAAAAACCTCGGCGTAGCGGTGGATATGACCGTCGCTGCGGCGGAAAAAGGAGCGTTGCTCGTAGTACTGCCGGAACTTTTTGACACAGGATATAGGGTTGAGGAGAAGGACAGTGAACTGGCGTCCCCCATACCCGGCCCCACAACCGAGAAAATGGCTTCGCTTTGCCGGGATAAGGGGATATTTGCAACGGGTACGGTAATTGAGTCGGCCAACGGTGTTCTTTATGACACGGCGTTTTTGACGGGACCGGACGGGCTAGTGGGGACGTACAGAAAAAATTTCCTGTGGGCGGGTGAAAAAGATCGCTTTTCGTATGGAGACGGCTACGCCGTTTTCGATATAGGTGTTTGCAGACTGGGATTGCAGATATGCTACGAGATAGGTTTCCCTGAAGGCGCCAGGGTGCTTGCTCTGCGCGGTGCTGAGGTGATAGCGTGCCCCTCGGCTTTTGGAATGCCTAGGCTGTACGCCTGGGACCTTTTGTCCAGAGCCAGGGCAGTTGAAAACGGCATCTACGTGGTGGCCTGCAATCGGTCAGGAACCGAGAAAACTGATACGGTGTTCGCGGCCAACAGCAGAATAGTAGACCCCAGAGGCGATTTAATTGCAAGCGCTGGCTCTGAATACGACGTTATAACAGCGGAGATAAACCTCGAAAACGTAAAAAAACAAAGAGAGGCTATCCCTTACCTAAAAGACCTGAGGAGAAATTTCATCGCCGACAACATCAGGGAATGCAATCTTTCAACAAAAGAGCGCCTCGGGTAGATCAATAGCCCCCGGCAAAGCCGGGGGCTTGAAGAGGAAGTTCGCCCTAAAAATATTCAGACAAATAGAAAATACAGCTTTGGAAAACACTCCTCCGGCAACTCGAACAGATCGGTGATGAGGGTCTCCATCTTGCCTCCCGGCAATTTAAACTTCACAACGCGCACCATCGTTCCGTTATCCAGCTTTACCAGACTGTCGGTACCTAAAGCGTTATCCACATCGCAGTTCCATTTGCTCTTGACCCGCAAAACGTCGCAGAGTATCAAAGTTCTTGCGGTTGGCGCGTCGGCGTTGCGCCCGGTTCCGCCAAACGCTTCAAGCAGTTTCGGCATATCGGGTAGAGCGATGGCGGGGCTGTTACCCTCACCTCGGACTTACGCCCTTAGCGAAGGAATTGGAGCAGTTCCAACACAACCGCAACGCGGAGAGGTTCCGCCAGGGCTCGCACGAGATTAGTCAACTCTCGTGCAAGTTTAATTATCGTTGGACGCCTTATTCAATCACCCCCTTTCGGGGGGATACCCCAGACAGCCTCGCTTTGATGTTCTAAAGCGCCTCTCTTGAGTCTCATTATACATCTCAACTTTCGCAGCAGGAAAAAAGCGCGAGGATGAACAGCAGGCTTTGAGCAAGGCTCGCGGCCATTTCGACCATTCTCCATTCGAAAAAATGTTCCGGGTCATGCAGAAGAAACGCGCCGGCAAAGATAACAAATACGAGTACGCTGCCAATTTAAACCAGATTATCGCGGCACTTCGGGATCATCCAGCGGCAGCCTGTTTTTTGACCTCAACAGAGGAGCGTCTTCGTGCTTTGGATATTATTACCATTGAGATTGAAAAATCCGTCGTGCCCATACGGCCGGGACGTTCTGTGGAAAGACCGCTTACTTCGGGAAAGACTAAGTATCATTACAACAGAAAATCCCACGCATAAATACTTAAGTTGTTGATATTGGATTGTAAACGCCAATGCCGACTATGTTTTAGGTTTGAAAGGAAACCAGGGAAATACATTTGAAGCGGTGAAGCTGCTTTTTTCGTGCGAAGAAAAGGACGGATTTAAAAATATGCCGCATACCGTATACGAAAGCAGTCTTGAGGCGGATGCAGAGGGTATAGGAAAAGCTATCCGGGCGTATTGAGGAATTGAAAACAGCTTGCATTGGGTACTGGATATAAATTTCCGAGAAGATTATGCTGGAAACAGGAAGCGGCATAGCGCGGAGAATATGGCGCTCCTCAGGCATATGGCAGTCAACCTTGTAAAAAAAGAACGCTCTTCTAAAGATAAGTTTTAGAGGTAAGCTTCTTGGAACGACGATTATATCCTCCAGTTGCTTGCTGCCGTTTGATGCCTTTGCCCTGATTCATTGCTCAGGGGTCTTGCGTTCTAAAATTTTTAAGGTTATAATCTCACAAGTCAAGAGGAAAGTTTGGTGAAACCGGCGATAGAAAGGGAGACTTGCGAATATGAGGCACGAGGCGGCGAAGGGTTACGCGGCGCTTTATTATTGTTTCGCGAGCTTTTCCTTGGAGGGCATGGATTCCGCTTTGCGGGGAGTTTGTGCGCGTCGTGGTTTGTGCCGCCGTTAAAAAACAAAGCTGCGACAAAGCGCAGGTAAAGCCGGGGTCCGAGATAGGGTCCCGGCTTTTTTCGCGTGCCGCGCAGAAAGCAGGGAGAAATAGTGAGTTACGGGATTTGCGTGGTGGGTCTGGGCCTGATGGGGGCCTCGCTGGCGGGAGCTCTGCGCGGTTTTCGGGACGCACGGATAACGGGCGCTGACGCGCTGGAGGACGTGTGCCGGAAAGCGGAACGCGCGGGCGTGGTGGACCAGGCCGTCACGAACGCGGAGTCCGTGGTGAGGGATGCCGATCTGGTTATTTTCTGCGTCTACGCTCACCACATCCCGCCGATGGTCGAGCAATGCGCCGGGATGTTCCGGGAAGGCGCGGTGGTCTCGGACATCTGCGGCGTCAAGAGCGGCCTTTATGCCCAACTCGCTGACCTGTTACCCTCCAGCGTGGACTACGTGGGCATTCATCCCATGACCGGCAAGGAACGCGATGGCTTCGACAACGCGGACCCGGCGATGTTTAAAAATTCTGGACTGATCCTTTGCCCGCTTCCCTCCACGAGGCCGGGAAGCGTGGAACTTATGCGAGAGCTGGCCGGCCACATCGGCGCGAGTCGTGTGGCGGTGGCGGCGCCCGCGGAACACGACGCGGTCATCGCCTACACCAGCGACCTGATGCACATCGCTTCAGCAGGGCTCTGCCTCAAGCCTCACCCTGACACGGGGCCCGCGTTCACGGCGGGGGCGTTCCGGGACTGCACCCGAGTCGCCGACATCAACGCCGAAGCCTGGACGGAATTGCTGATGGACAACCGCGTTCACACTCTGGTCCGCCTCGAAACCTACATGGAGGGTTTGAGGGAAATCCGAGACGCTCTGATGACAGGGGATGGAGCGGCGCTTCATGCGCTTCTAAAGCGCGCTGGGGAGAACAAAAGGGAGATGCTGAAGCGATGGACGCGGTGAAAGCTCAAAAACTGACGGTGGGATTCGAGGGCGGGCGATACGACATTCTCATCGGCAAGGGGCTGCTGAGAGAGCTGGGCGGACTGCTGGCGCCCCTCCGGAAGAACGCCCCGTTGGCGGTAGTCAGCGACGAGAACGTCTGGGCTGCCCACGGGGAGACCTTCGCCTCGTCGGTGGACAGCTTCGACCCGGTGATCGTCTTGCCTCCCGGCGAGGGAATCAAGTCCCTGGAGGGATTGTCGCGCCTGTACGGGGACTTCGCGCGGCGGAAACTGACGCGGAACGGCCTTGTCGCGGCCTTCGGCGGGGGGGTTATTGGAGACCTGGCGGGGTTCGCGGCCGCCACGTGGATGCGGGGCGTCCGGATCGTCCAGGTTCCCACCACACTCCTGGCTCAGGTGGATTCAAGCGTGGGCGGCAAGACAGCCGTCAACCTTCCTCAGGGGAAAAACCTCGCCGGGGCCTTCCACCAGCCGGAGCTGACCGTCATCGACCCTGCCGTGCTGGATTCCCTGCCGGAACGGGAGCGGCGGTGCGGTATGGCGGAAGTTGTCAAGTACGGAGCCATCCGCTCGCGTTCCCTGTTTGAGGCCCTATTGGAGGACGGAGAACCGGATTTGGCGGGGCTTATTCACACCTGCTGCCAAATCAAAGCCGAGATCGTGGCGCGAGACGAACGGGATTTTGGTGAGCGGATGCTGCTGAACTTCGGGCATACCCTGGGGCATGCGATAGAAAAAAGCGGAGGTTTTGAGACGTACCGTCACGGGGAGGCAGTGGCGATGGGTATGGTGCTGGCCGCTGAGGCGGGGGAGGCGATGGGTTTCACGGAACCGGGAACTGTAAATGCCCTGCGCCGCGCCCTGACGGCCCAGGGTCTGGAAACGGAGTACCCCGGCGACCTCATGAGCCTGTTTCCACTCTTGTCCGCGGACAAGAAAAGCGCGGGCGGCGGGGTGCAGATGGTACTGCTGCGGCGCGTCGGAGAGGCCTTCACGCGCCATGTGGCTTTCGAGGACCTGAAAAGAATATTCTAAGGAAACGCTGATTAAGCCCTTGTGGGGCTCTGCCCCACGCCCCGCTTAGGGGTCTGAGAGACCCCTTGGGGCCTTAGGCCCCTAAGAACCCCATTAATCAGTGCTTCCCTAATTATCAGACCCTTGATTTTTTGCGCTATAATTATGTTAAAGCACCTTATTTAGCTAAATTTTGTTTTGTACTATATCATCTAAATGACCGGTGCTTTTCAAACAATAAATTTGTTTGTCAATAGTTTTTTTAATATATTTTCAAATGCTAAAGCTTATAAAATACTGAAAGAAAGGTGTATAGATGGTTACGAAACCACGCCGCAAGCGGGTCTCGCCCGCGGCAGGAAAGACGGGAAAGAGCGAGCGATTGAGATTTATCCCCCTGGGAGGGGTAGGGGAGATCGGAAAGAACATGTACGCCCTCGAATACGGCGATGACATCATCGTCATTGACAGCGGCCTGATGTTCCCCGATCAGGAATTGCCTGGGATCGACTTCATCGTCCCAGACGTTTCTTACCTGGAGGCCAACCGGGAGAAGGTGCTGGGTATCCTTCTGACTCACGGGCACGAGGACCACACCGGCGGACTCCCCTTTGTCCTTCAACGGCTCAACGTCCCCATCTACGGGACGCGCCTGACGCTGGGCCTGGTGGGAAACAAGCTCCGGGAGGACCTGCCCCTGCTGGAACCCCGGATGAACGAGGTTAAGGCAGGAGACGTGATCGAGACGGGGCCGTTCAAAGTCCGCTTTATCGCGGTCAGCCACTCGATACCCGACGGGGTGGCCCTTTCTATCGAGACCCCCCTGGGCCGGGTGGTTCACACAGGCGACTTCAAGCTGGACTCCACGCCCATCGACGGACGGATCACGGACTACGGCGCCTTCGCCGAGGAGGGGGACAAGGGGGTGCTCCTGCTGCTGTCCGACTCCACCAACGCCGAACGCAAGGGCTTCACCCCGTCGGAGCGGCTCATTGGCGGGACCCTTGACCACCTTTACAGGAACTACAGAACGCGGCGGCTCATCATTTCCTCGTTCGCCAGCAACGTCCACCGCATTCAACAGGTGGTGGACGGGGCGGCGCGCTTCAACCGCAAGGTGGTGTTCCTGGGGCGCAGCATGGTGCGCAACGTCGAACTGGCGAAAAACCTGGGGTACCTCCGCGTGGACGAAAAAATGATCCTCCCCGTGGAGGACATCGGGAAGGCCCCGGAGAACCAGCTCGTGGTTATGACCACGGGCAGCCAGGGGGAACCCTTTTCTGGGCTGGTGATGATGAGCCGGGGCGAGCACAGACAGATCGCCCTGGGAGAGCGGGACGCGGTGTTCCTCCTGGCCTCGGTTATTCCCGGCAACGAGAAACTGGTCAACAACACTATCAACCGCCTGTTCTCCATCGGCTGCGAGGTCGTCTACGAGTCGGACAAGCTGACCCACGTCTCCGGGCACGCTTCTTCCGAGGAACTCAAGATAATGCTGAACCTGGTGCGCCCGCAGTACTTTGTTCCCATTCACGGGGAGTACCGTCACTTGGCGCACCACTCCCAGCTTGCCCAGGACGTGGGAATCCCCAGCCGCAATATCTTCATCATGACAAACGGCGAGGTGCTGACCTTTCAGAAAGGCGCCCGGCCCCACACGCGGGAACGCGTTCAGGCTGGCGCCGTGGTCATTGACGGAAACGCCGTGGGCGAGATCAAGGGCCAGGTGATGAAAGAACGTCTGGAACTGGCGGAGGGCGGCATTATCGTGGTCTTTATGGCGCTGGGACCGGGAGGAGAGCCGCTGGCCCCCGTGGCCGTTGAGAGCCGGGGTTTTTTTGCCCAAGACGAGGACAGCGACGTTTTGAACGAAATACGCTCCGCCTCGGAGAAGGTATTGAAGGAGTTTTCATCAGCGGCAGGCCGGGGGATCGACATCGAGGCGCTGGTCAAAGGGATAAAGAGCCGCGTGCGGGAAGTCGTACGCCGCCGCAACGCCTCTTACGCCGTCGTTCTGCCCCTGATCTCCGTGGCGGGAGGCCGAGGCTCCAAAAACTGGTTTGATTTTTAGGAGGTATCGATGGATTCTGTATGGCAGACTCTGACCCTCGGCGTTGTGCAAGGCGCGGCGGAGTTTCTTCCGGTGAGCAGTTCCGGGCACTTGGCCCTGCTGCAAATTTTTTTCGAGATGCCTGGGCTTTTGGCCTTCGACCTGCTGCTCCACTGCGCCACGGTACTGGCCGTCTTGATCTTTTTCCGCAAAGACGTGGTCTTGTTCCTGGGACAATGGTGCGGGGGGCTGTTCTGCGGGAGGGCTCGCACGTCAGAGGGCTGGCGTTATGGCTGGCTGGTGCTGGCGGGAACGGCCGTGACGGCTTTGGCGGCCCTCCCATTGAAGGGTGCGGTTGAGGCGGCGATGTCGTCGCCCTTGGCTGTGGGTTGCGGCTTCCTGGTGACGGCGGGGCTTTTGTGTCTGGTCCCTTTGGCGCGGGAGCGTCAAAAACGCCTGACCCTGACGATGGCCCTGACGGTGGGGCTGGTCCAGGGACTGGCCGTCTTTCCGGGCGTCTCCCGGTCGGGGGCCACCATCGCCTCAGCGCTGTTCTTGGGGCTATCCGCGGCGGAGGCGTTCCGCCTTTCTTTTCTAATGTCCGTTCCCGCCATCCTTGGGGCAAGCCTCCTGGAAAGCCTTGAATTTTCCCCCATATCCCTGCCGGAGGGCTGGCCCTGGGCGGTTTTACTCGCCTTTATCCTGGGGTGCTGCTCCCTGTCGCTTCTACGGCGGCTGGTGTTGTCGGGCCGGTGGGCTTATTTCGGGCTTTACTGTTTCCTGCTGGGGCTGGCCGCCGTCGTTTCCAGCGTCATGGCGACCTTTTGACGTTTGTTGACGATAGATTTTGTTGACGATGGACACTGACATGGACACTGACGTTGTTTTGGCCTCTGGCAGCCCCAGGAGGCGCGAGCTTCTGACGGCTTTGGGGTGGAATTTCCGCGTCATCGCTCCACAGATTGACGAAACCCCTAGGCCCAGCGAGGCCCCGGAGGCCCTCTGCGTCCGGCTGGCCGCGGCGAAGTCGGGCTCCGTGGCCGTCGGGGAGGAGAACGCCCTGGTGATCGCGGCTGACACGGTGGTCGTGGTGGACGGGGACGTTCTGGGAAAACCCAGGGACGTAACCGAGAGCTTGAGGATGATCCTACGCCTTCAGGGGCGAACACACCAGGTTTTGACGGGGCTTTCCCTGCGGTGGCGGGGACGCGCCCTAAACGCCGCAGAGCGGACGCGGGTGACGTTCCGTCCTCTGGACGAGATGGCTGCCCGCGCCTACGTCGTCACGGGGGAGGGCATAGACAAGGCGGGAGCCTACGCCATTCAGGGCAAGGGCTCGTTGTTGGTTTCGTCCATAGAGGGGGACTACTTCAACGTGGTGGGCCTGCCGCTGTGCAGGCTCGGCGTGATGGCCGAAGAGCTGGAGCTGACCTTGCCCCGCTTGTGGGGTACAGAGTTATAGGGAGGGATTTGCGTGGGGAAGTGGTGTAAAAATTTTTGTGAATCCCGCCTGACCGCAAGAGGGATTTGTTTGTCTTTCGCGGCGCTTGTGGTCTGCGTTTGTCTGGAGCCGCGTCTGAGGCTGGAGGCAGCCAACGCAACCGTTGCGGTCGTGGCCGACTACCGTGAGGTGCTTCCTCTGGCGGAGGCCGTGGGGCTCTCACCCAAAGCGGCCTTGGAGTACCTGAAGGGGAAGGGGCTCGGCGGCGTGATGATTAGGGACTACAGCCCCGAGGACCTGCAAAAAGACATTACCACGGGCGGCCGCGGCCCTAAGCGGACTGGTCCTGACAGAGAGGGCCTGAACGCTGCGGCGGAAGCGGACATGCCCGTGTTCTACCGCGTCGCGCCCGCACCGGCCTGGAGGCTGAAAGAGGCCCTGGAAACGGCGCGGGGGGTTTTCTCCGCGTATCGGAACATCGCCGTCGCCGCCCCGTCAGGTGACGTGGTCTTAGGCTATCCCAACCTGGTTCCCCTGGCCTCCCTCCTGAAGGAATTTTCTATGCCCGTGGCGTGGGTCGAGTTTTCCCGCCAACTGGGCGCGGCGCGGCTTGAGGAGCTGATGTCTCCCCATATTATTCCCCTGCACAGTGTGACCAACGAGGAATTACTCGTCCGCAGAATCAGCCGCTCCGCCCTGCGCGAGCGCCTGGTGCGCGCGGCGGTCGAGCGCTCCGTGCGTCTTTTGATCTTTCGCCCGTCAACTTCCGGCGGCGGGGGCTCCGCTCTTCATGACTTCGGCGCGGAGGTGGAGCGCCTGGCGGATGACCTGAGAGCCCACGGCCTGCGAATTGGCTGGCCCGAGGCGGTGTTCGCCAAGTATCCGCCGGACGGGGCAGGGATAAGCGCTATGTTTGCCAGATATTGGCCGGAACGGCCCTATATGTACCTAGGGTTCTTTCTGCCCTGCTCCATTTTCTTTTTCTTAGCCGCGTTCCGCTACGCGGGGCGCATCGCGGGAAAACCGATGTTCCAATGGGAAAACCGCATTATCGTGCCCGGCTCTTTTCTTCTCGCTGTCGCTGCCGCGCTCGTGCCTCCCCTGGCCCGCTGGCTTGGTGCTCTCACCGCCGTCTTCGTGGTGACGGAGGCGTCATTGCTGGCAATGGACAACCCTAAACGCCTCTGGAGGCCGCTCTTGTCCGGGGTTCTGTACGCTTTCGTCGGAGGGTTGGCCATAGCGACGCTTTTCAGCGAACCCTCCTATATGCTGCGTCTCAGAACCTTTTCCGGGGTGAAACTCACCCTGATGCTGCCGCCGCTCCTGGTGCTCCTGCACGACATGCACCGCCGCGTTCACCCGGAGTCCTTGTCGGCATTCCTCTCTCGCCCGCCGCTCTGGGGAGAGCTATTTCTGGGGAGCGCTCTGTTAGCGGGGCTGGTCGTGGCGCTTTTCCGCAGCGACAACGTCCAGTTCATCCCTGGCGTCGAGACCCAGATACGCGCCGCCCTAGAGCGTTTTCTGGTCGCCCGTCCCCGCAGCAAGGAGGTGTTTATCGGCTATCCCTGCCTGTTGCTCTGGGCCTTCGCGGCGAGAGCGGGGCTGTGGGCACGTTGCCGGGAAGCGCTGCGCGTGGGGGTGGCCGTGGGCTTTTCCTCCGTGGTCAACAGCTTCTGTCACTACCACACGCCGCTTCTGTTCATTTTGCTGCGCGAATTTCACGGGCTCTGGACGGGAGTGCTGCTGGGCGCCGCCGCCGTGGCGGCCGTGAAGTACGTCGCCTTGCCTCTGTGGAAGAGGTCGCGGTTTCTGGCGGAGTAGGAGGGTGAGGCGCTACCGCGTCGCCTTAGCCGGCTACTACGGGTTTGGCAACCTGGGCGACGAGCTTCTGGCCGAGGCCCTTGTGACGTCGCTCCTGCGGCATGGCGTCGAACGCGGTTCCATCGTGATCCTCACCAACGACGCCGAGGGCGCGAAAGAAAAATTGGGAATCGACGCCGTGAATCGATGGAGTTTGGCCGACGTAAGTCGGGTTCTGATCCAAAGCGAAACCTTTCTGCTGGGGGGCGGGGGACTGTTCCAGGATGCCACCAGCCTCCGCTCCTGTTTTTATTATTGGGGACTCGTGCGGCTGGCGGCGCTTCTAGAGGCTGTTCCCTGGGCCGTAGGTCAGTCAGTGGGGCCGTTTTCCACGCGCCTGGGTCCATGGCTGGCGCGGGACGCCCTGAAAAGATGCCGCGTCCTCCACGTGCGGGACAAAGCGTCGCTGTTTCTCTGCGAAAACTGGAAATTTTCCCCCTCCCCCAAAGCTGGGCACGACCCGGTGCTCTTCCTGGGAGACGCTTTTTCGGCCTTTTTGAGGGTTTCAAGAGACGAAGAAGTTTCCCCAAGACTGCTGGTGAACCTCCGACCCCATCCCGGCGGGCTGCCGGAACGATTCGCTGAGGCAATTTCCGCCTACGCCCGTACTTTCGCGGGGGAGGTCGTTGGAGTGGCGCTTTCCGCGGAGGACGAAGCCCTGATGAACCATCTCGCGCAGGAGGAGAAGATTTCTTTGTCCCGAGTGGAGCGCGTCACGTCCCTGCGGGAGGCCGCTCAGGTTTTTAGCGGCGCTGCCGGAGCCGCTGGAATGAGGCTGCACTTTGCGATCTTGGCAGGCATGGCCCGTATTCCCCTGGTGGCCGCGCCTTACGACCCCAAGGTAGAGGCTTTCGCGGCGGACTGCGGCGTCCCCCTTTGGCGGGAAGGCCCGCTTCCCCAGCCTCGTGCCGCCTCTCTTCCTTCCCTCGAGACCGTTAAAGAAGAAATAAATATTCTGTACACGGAGGTACTTTCAAGTTAAAAAATAAGAACCCCATTAATCAGTGCTTCCTTACCACTTTATCCTCGTCCACTTTAACGCCTTCCAAGGCCAGGAGAGCTTTTTTCTTATCCAGACCGCCCGCGTAGCCGGTAATGGCGCCGTCGCTTCCGACGACGCGGTGGCAGGGGATGAAGAGGCTAACAGGGTTGCGGCCCGTGGCCGCACCGACGGCGCGAGGGCTCGAACCCAGTTTCGCGGCCAGCTCTCCGTAGCTTGAAACGTGTTGGTAGGGAATCTCCGCGATGGCCATCCAGACCTTTTGCTGAAACGCCGTTCCCACGGGGTGGGCCGGGATGGAGAACTTCCGCAGCTTCCCAGCGAAGTAAAGCCTCAGCTCCTGTGCCGCGGCTTTGAGCACGCTATTTTCTCGTTCTTGCCAGTTCTCCAAACTTGGGAAATACTTCTGCCCCACGAACCAGGCTCCGCAAAGCGCGGACTCCTCCGACACTAAAAACATTTCTCCAAGCGGTGTGGAAACTTTTGCGTAATCGGCCATAATTTTTACCGCCTTTCCCAAACCTGTCCGCGCTGAGAACACCTGTTCGCCGCTGAAACACAAAAAGAGGCCTTTTTTAGGGGCCTCCCATTCGCGAGGTTCTCTGACTCGGCTCTAGGCCTCGCTCAGGGTTTTAATGCGCCGGGCCATCATTTTTTTGCGCCGCGCGGCCGTGTTGCGGTGCATAACACCCTTGACCACAGCCTTATCGATCACACTTTGAGCCATGTTGAAAGTCTGGGTCACCGCGGCCCCGTCCTTGGCGTCCACCGCCGCCAACACCTTCTTGACAGCGTTTTTGCAGCGCGTGGTCCAGTAACGGTTGTAAAGGTGGTTGCGCTCCTCGATACGGACGCGTCTTTCCGCCGATTTCTTGTTGGGCATTCGGAAATCACCTCCTCCAAAAAATTTCACTTTCACTAAACAGGAGAACAGTTCCTCCTTTTTATTTTATCGCGTATGAAGTGTATTCTATCATTCGTTATAATATCTACGCAAGGTGTAGATTCCAATTTCGTGAGAAAAACCCAGCAAACAGTTCGGGGGAGTGTGTCACGACTATGTCATTCGAAGATTTTTTTGCTCCTTCCGGGCCCTTGGCGCGCCGCCTCGAAGGGTACGAACACCGGCCGCAGCAGCTCGGCTTCGCCCACGCGGTTCGTGAGTTTCTTCAAAACCCTGGTCAGTCGGTGATGGCGGCGGAGGCTCCTCCCGGCGTGGGGAAAACCTTTGCTGTCCTTGTCCCAGCCCTTTTGGAGTCCAGGGACAGGCACATCTTGTTCCTCACAGCCAGCATCACCCTCCAAGAGCAGGTGATTGGCAAAGACCTTCCCAAGCTCAAATCCCTTTTAAGCAGAAATTTTTCCTACGGCCTCTTGAAAGGAAGGGGCAACTACGCCTGTCTCAGAAGAGCCGCGTCGGTGCCGGATGGCTATCTGCCTCTCATAGGCTCCGCCCCCCTTGACCTCCCCCGCTGGTTTGAAGAAACAGAGACGGGCGATTTGTCGGAATTGGCTCTGTCCGCCAGTCACCCCCTTGCCGTTCAGGTGTCCGCCACCGCCCGGAGCTGCTTGGGGAACGGCTGTCCCTTCCGGGGGCGCTGTTTCGTCGCTCAAGCACTCAGGCGCGCGCAGGACTGGAAGGTGGTTGTGGCCAACTATCACCTTTTTTTCTCGCACATCCTAAGCAAGGGCTCTTTCCCTGTCCAGTACGATTGGCTGGTGTGCGACGAGGCCCACCGCATGGCCGACGCTGCCCGCAACGCCGCCATGATGGAGGCGGACGCCGAGAACGGCGAATCCCTCTTGCGTTCCAGGGCGTTATCAAGCTTCGACGGCCTGCTCGGCAGGAACATGGTCGATATGTCCCTTTTCAAGAAACAGGCGGAAAGCTGCCGTAAGGCGCTTTCCAGCCTTTTCAATTTGGCGGGGCTGAAATATCGGCAGGGCGATGGAATAACCGAGCGCAATGAAGAACTTTTCCACAAAGGGGAGGAACTGATAGCCGACCTGGACAAGCTCCTGACGCCTTTGCGCGGGATCGAGGATCGGTTCGCATCGGGCGGGTTCGAGAGCGACCCCAACCTGGGTGAGGCTGCCGCCGTAGTGAACTGGATCGAGGAGGTGAGGGACTATAAGCGGGCCGTCCGCTGGTGCCTGGGCGTGGACAACTTCCCGAACTGGGGCTACTGGCGAAGCGCCACCGCCCTGGCCAGCGCCCCCGTTGTCTGCGCGGAGATCGTCCAGGGTGCGTTGGCGTCCGAGACCCCGGAAAAGGCCGTTATGGTCTCCGCCACCCTGTCCATTGAGGGCGACTTTTCCTTCTGGTCGCGTGAGACAGGTATTACGCCCGACGTAACCTTTGCCGCCTCGTCTCCCTTCGATTTCCGAAGCCAGATGGAGCTTTTGGTCGTGGACGTTGGGATTCCCGTGGCCAGCAACGGCTATGACGCCAGGGTTTGCCGCGTAGTTGAAAGGCTGTGCGAGGAAAACGGGGGGCGCACCCTCGTGCTGCTCTCCTCCATGCGCTTGCTGCGGACGCTGGCTGGGCACATGCGCGGGCGTCAGCGGAAATACGAGGTCCTCGTGCAGGGAGAGCTTCCGCAGAGGGAATTGCTCCGGCGCTTTCGTGAGGACGAGACGTCCGTGCTGGTCGGCAGCGTCTCGTTCCGTGAGGGCGTGGACGTCCCTGGCGGAGGGCTGACTCAGGTGATCATCGACCGAATTCCCTTCCCTCACCCCAACGATCCCCTGGTACAGGCCCGCAACGCGCTGGAGGGTCAGAAGGCGTTCATCGGGACAACGCTGCCCAACGCCAAGATGTTTCTGCGGCAGGCCGTCGGCCGCCTGATCCGCAGCAGCACGGACCGAGGACGGGTGGCTCTGTTGGACGGACGCGCCCTAGATCGCCGGGACTGGAAAATCCTGGAAAGCCTTCCTCCTTGCAAACATCGCCGCCTCATCGTCAAGGATCAGGGATAGCAGGGCAAACATTCAACGTGCAAGTTGAATTAGGGCTTTTTTCATCGCGGCGGCGCGCTCCCTCACGTCTCCCCGGACGACGGCGGAGATAACAGACACGCCGTCCACGCCCGCGCTCATCACCTCAGCCAGGTTATCGAGCGAGATACCCCCGATGGCCGCGCTGGGAAGCAGGGTTTCTTTCACCGCCTCACGGCAGCCCTCCACCCCGATGATCGTGACGTCACCCTTCGAGCCCGTCCCGAACACCGCTCCCACCCCAAGGTAGTCGGCACCGGCCCCCTCCGCCTCCTTCGCCTCGCAAGCCGTATGTACCGACGCGCCGATCACGAAGGGATAAGAGAGCCCTTGGGCCGCCACAGCCAACCTTCGGGCCTCCGTCACGGGTAAGTCGTCCTGCCCCAGGTGAACCCCGTCCGCGTCGGAGAGCAGCGCCACGTCCAGACGGTCGTTGACGATGAAGAGCGCTCCTCTCTCCCTGCAAAGGGTCGCTAGGGCCTTGGCGGTCTTCAGCAGTTCCCCGCCGTTCATGGACTTGTCCCGGAGCTGGATCGCCGTCGCGCCCCCGTCGAGGGCGAGTCGTGCCTGTTCCTCCAAAGACAGCGGCGCGCCTATAACCCGGTCGGGAATGACGTAAAGCCGCAGCGCCCGTCTCAAATTTTCCCTGTCCCACATAATAGCTACCTTATGAAACGCTCCAGCGGGAACGACTGCCCCGGAAGTCCCCAGGAGTCAGGCGGCTCAGTTCATCGATGAAGGCCGCTGGGAAAGAACCGGGCCCCGCGCAGTTTTTCTCCGCATGTTCCGAGGCTATTCCCATCGCCAGAAGCCCGGCAAGGGTTCCGAGAGCTGCGTCGCCGCAGGCTGCCGCCGCGGAGAGGACGACGGTTCCAGCAGCGCACCCGCTGCCCGAAAGACCGGGAAGCAGGGCGCTCCCCCCGGTGACGCGAATGACCGCCTCACCATCGCTCAGAAAGTCCGCCTCGCCCGTGGCGCAGGCCACGCACCGCTGTTCCCGCGCCAACGCCAGAACCCCCCTTTCCAAATTCCCCGCCGCGAGGACGTCCACGCCCTTGGTAGCTCCCCCAGTCCCGGCCAAGAGGGAGATTTCCCCCGCGTTGCCCTTCACGATGGAAAATTCGTGCTCCCGCAGCAGCGCGTCTGTACTCTCGTTTCGATAGCGCGAGGCCCCGTAGCCCACGGGGTCCAACAGCGTGAAGCATCCTGTCTGCTTGGCCCGCGCCAGAGCGCGCCTCACCGTCTCCCAAGCGGCATCCGTGGGGGTGCCCAGGTTAACCAAAAAGCCCTGAGCCAGGTTCACCAGTTCTTCGGCTTCGGCGGGATACTGGGACATGAGCGGCGACGCTCCTGCCGCCAGGCACACGTTGGCCTGCAAGGCCGCGGCGACGGCGTTGGTCACGTGGAATACCAGCGGGCGAACCTCCCGTATCCGACCCCACGCCGCCGCGGCTTTTTCCTCGCTGCACTCGATCAACTTCATTCTCCTTCACCTTTCCTTTTCAGTCCGTTTTTATAAAGGTCGTAGAAATGGTGGGTAGGGCCGTGTCCCTTGCCAATGGAAAGGGAGTGCTTTATGGCCGTGGTGACATACTCCTTAGCCTCCGCCACGGCCTCCTTTACGCCCAGCCCTAGAGCCAGGTTCGCGGCGATGGCCGAGGAGTAGGTACAGCCCGTGCCATGAGTGTTCTTGGTGTCCACGCGGGGGGCCTCGAAATACTGGAACTCCTTCCCGTCAAACAGCACGTCCAACGCGGTTTGGCCGTACTTGGCGTGACCGCCTTTCACGAGCACGTAACGGCAGCCCATGACGTGGATTTGGCGCGCAGCCTCCTTCATCCCATCGATGTCATCAATGGTTAGACCCGATATTTTCTCAGCCTCCGGGATGTTGGGAGTCAGAACCAGCGCCAGGGGAATGACCGTCCCGATCAGCTCGTCGATAGCGTCGGGATTCATCAGAGGACAGCCATTTTTGGCGTACATCACGGGGTCGATGACCACGTTAACCGGGGCGTACTGTCGCAGCTTTCCAGCCACGGCCTTCATGCAGGAGGGACCCGACAGCATTCCCACCTTCACGGCATCCACCTCGATGTCCTCGAAGACGGCGTCGATCTGTTTCTCGATCATGTCCGGCAGCACGTCCTGAATGCCAATGACGCGACTGGTGTTTTCCGCCACTACGGAGACCACGGCACTCATGCCGAACACCCCGTGAGCCGAGAACGTCTTCAAGTCCGCCTGAATACCCGCTCCCCCGCTGCAATCCGACCCAGCAATACTCAAAACCTTTTTCACCCTATACGCCTCCCAGCGAAAATATAAAGCGCGACTCCCCGGGGAATCGCGCTTTGCCGTACATCCTTCTTCCTACGCCGGCATTATCCGGATCAGGTATCAGGGTCGAAGGCATACAAAAAAATGCCGTCCTCTCAGCAAAAGCTCCCCTTTTAGATATTTGGCTGTAAAAGCAGATATTTAGCTGTAAAAGGTTTTTACCGTGTTTTCTCCTCCACGGGTTCGGCTTCGGGAAGGAGCAGCCACTCACCCCAGTCGAAGCGCAAAAGTCCGCCCACGACGTAAAGCGAGAACAGAGCCAAGGGTGCGGCGCCTCGCAGCAGAACGCAACAGAGGGTCACGAGCCCCAGGAAGGCGAGACATTTCTTCCTATCCGCGCTTTCCCGGTTCAGCTTCTTGAGGTTCGCATAAGGCACGCTGGACACCATCAGCAGACCCGTGAAGACCAGGACGACGGCCGTCCATAGAGACCCCAGGGGAACGCGCGCCAGGACAAAGGAAGCAACGAAGAGCCCCCCCGCCGGGCTGGGCAGTCCCTGGAAGGGTCCCGGCACGTGCACCACGTTGAAACGTGCCAAGCGCAGCGCGACGCAGAGCGCAAAAAAGCAGGCAACCACCGCGCCGAAGATACCCCAAAAGCCGTTAAGCGCCGCGATGTACATCATCATCCCCGGAGCGACGCCGAAGCTCACCAAGTCCGCAAGGCTGTCGTACTCCAAGCCGAACTGGGAGCCGCCGCCCAAGCTGCGCGCCACCTTGCCGTCCAGCCCGTCGAAGACCGCCGCGAAAAAGATCATCCACCCAGCCGGGACAAAGTGTTCATTGAAGGAGAACATCAGGGAGAACATGCCGCACAGTAGGTTGCCGCTCGTCACCATGTTCGGCGCGATCTGCCGGAAGGAAAGCGGCTTTCCCTTTTTCCGTCCTTGTTTTGCCCTGAAAAATTTCATTCGCTCACCACTCCTATAGGGGACTTTCCGGCGTAAACTTTATCCCCAAGTTTGATTTGTAATTCTACGCTTCGAGGAAGGTAGATGTCAACCTTGGAACCCAGCTTAATCATACCGTAGCGCCCTCCGGCGGGCAAAACGTCACCGCGCCGGACGCGGCAAACGATGCGCCGCGCCATGAGTCCCGCTATCTGCACCAAAAGCACCGGGCCGTATTTCGTCAGCAGGCCCACGCAGTGGCGCTCGTTGATTTCAGAAGCCTTGGGGGCAAAGGCGGCGACTTTTCTGCCCGGAACGTACTCCAGGTAATCCACCGTGCCCTCACAGGGCGCGCGGTTCACGTGCACGCTGAAGGCGTTCATGAATATCCCCACCTTCACGGCGGGACCCGTAAAGGGGTGCGTCGCCGGCTCAATCTCCACTATTTTGCCGTCCGCTGGAGCGACGAAGATATTTTCCCCCTTCGGCGGTACGCGCTCCGGGTCGCGGTAAAACCACAGGGCGAGCCCGAACAGCACGGTCAAAAGCACCACAGGCCACCGCCAAGGCAGGAAAGCGGCGAGCGCGGCCAAAATGAAAAGGGTGCCAATCGTCGGCAGCCCGTCTTTCGCGAGCTTCAAATCTTTTCCTCCTTCTCCGTAACCTCCGGCGTTTGGACCGGAAGGTCATCCTGGTTCTTGGCGAGCGCGTCGTCTTCATCTATGCGGACGACACTGCAATCCGCCACCGCGTCCCCCTCGTCCAGCCGCACCGTGATGTTGCCCATGGCGGTGCGGCTCAGGAGCGGCGTTTCGTTCACGGCCACCCGGATCATCCTGCCGCGGGCAGTGATGGCGATGATCTCGTCCTGCTCCCGGACGGCCCAGCACCCCACCAGCCTGCCTGTCTTCGGGCCCAGGTTCATAGCCCGGACGCCGCTCGTGCCCCTGTGATGCGGCGTGAATTCCTCAAACCGCGAGCGCTTTCCCACCCCTTTCTCGCTGAGAATGAAAATGTGACTCTCCGCGCTGACCACGTCGCAGCTAATGATATGGTCGCCCGGCGTCAAGCGCATCCCTCTTACGCCCCGCGCGCTGCGCCCCATAGAGCGGAACTCCTCCTCAGGAGCGCGGAGGGCCTGAGCTTCCGCCGTCATTAATAATATGTCGTCCTTGCCCGTCGTCAGGCGCACCTGGGCGATCTCGTCCCCCTGGTCGAGGGTGATGACGCGCCGGGGCCTGTTGGAGTCCGCCAGGTCGGAAAGTTCGATACGCTTGGCCACCCCGCCCTTGGTGATGAAGAAGGCGTAGCTGACCCCTTCCAGCTCGCCGCCGTAGAGCGTCACCACCCGTTCGTCCTCTTCGAGGGGCAACAGCTTGGCCGCCTGTTTGCCCTTGCCCGTCCGCGTCTCCGGGATCATGTGCCCTCGCAGGGTCAAGACGCGCCCCTTGGTGGTAAAGAAATAAAGCTCCCGGTGGGTGTGGGTGACGCTCACCATAGCGATGGCGTCCTCCTCGTGGACGAACGCTCCCTTGCGCCCTTTCCCCCCTCGGCCCTGAAGGGTGTAACTTTCCAGATCCTGGCGTTTCAGGAAACCGTCCTTCGACAGGACAACGACGATGTGGCTTTCAGGGATGAGGTCTTCGTCTGTGGACTCCTCGTAGTTGTCCAATATTTCCGTGCGGCGGTCGTCACCGAATCGAGCCGCTATATCCGTGAGTTCAGCGCGGATCACATCGTCCAAAACCTTGGCGTCGTTCAGAATTTTTTTGAATCCCTCAATGTCAGCCAAAAGCTGGTTCAGCTCTTCGTTAAGCTTCTCGCGTTCGAGACCCGTCAGGCGCTGGAGGCGCATCTCCAAAATGGCTTGGGCTTGGGCCTCTGAGAACCCCAGGCGCTCCATTAAGCCCTCCCTAGCGTCGGCGGCGGTCGTGACCGCACGAATTAGGGGAATGACCTTGTCAACGACGCCTAGCGCCTTCACAAGGCCCTGAACGACGTGTTCCCGCGCCTGGGCCTTGTTCATGCGGAACTGCGTGCGCCGCCGCACCACGTCCCGCCGGTGCGATAGGAAAAGCGAGAGCATGTCCAAAAGCGGCATTTCCTTGGGATAACCGTTGTCCAGGGCTAAGTTGATGACGCCGAAAGTGGACTGAAGCTGGGTGTGCTTGTAGAGCTGGCGCGTTACCAGGTCAGGGTCGCCGTCCCGGGTCAGGTCCAGCACGATCCTCATGCCCTCCCGGTCGGACTCGTCGCGGATTTCTGACACGCCGTCCACGTGTTTTTCCTGAACTGCCGCGACCATGGCCTCAATGAGCGTGGTCTTGTTCACCATGAAGGGAATTTCCGTCACGACGACGGAAATGCGGCCCCGCTTGCCCTCCTCCGTGTGCAGCCGCCCCTGGACCACCACGCGTCCGCGTCCCGTTCGATAGGCGTCCCGTATGCCGTCGCGCCCTAAGATAATTCCCCCCGTGGGGAAATCCGGACCCGGCAGGAGCTTCGCTATCTCCTCCAAGCTGACCTTCCCCTCCGGCGCGTCGAGCATGCAACATAGGACGTCCACCACCTCTCGGAGGTTGTGGGGAGGGATGTTGGTGGCCATACCGACCGCAATACCCGTGCAGCCATTTACCAAAAGGTTGGGGAGCGCCGAGGGCAGGGTCAGGGGCTCTTGAAGGGATTCGTCGAAGTTGGGCCCCCAATCGACCGTGTCCTCCCCTATGTCGGCCAGCATGAGTTCCCCCAGTTCAAAAAAGCGCGCCTCTGTGTAGCGCATGGCCGCCGCGCTGTCGCCGTCAATGGAGCCGAAATTTCCCTGACCGTCCACCAGGCAGTAACGCAGGCTCCAAGGCTGGGCCATGCGAACCATGGTTTCGTAGATGGCGCTGTCGCCGTGAGGGTGGTATTTGCCCATGGCATCGCCCACCACGCGGGCCGACTTCTTGTAAGCGGAGTTATGCTTCAGCCCCAGTTCCATCATGGTGTAAAGGATACGCCGCTGCACAGGTTTCAAGCCGTCGCGGGCATCGGGCAGAGCGCGCCCCACGATGACGCTCATGGCGTAGCTTAGATAGCTCTGCTTGATCTCCTCCACCAGCGGCAAAGATACAATTTTGCTGAACAGGCTTTCGCCTTTCACTTCTTCTGTCATTCAGACGCCCTCCAAAAGGGGGAAATGGGAAAATCCTAGAAAAGGGTTTTCGCTCGCCCCTCTACATTATTCCGCGTCCTTATCGCTTTCGACAAGGACGCAGAATCATGTATATTTTAGCACTTTGACATACTCCCCTCGCTTTAGCTAGGGGATTTTAGCAGGGCAAACGTATAAAAATTATAAATCAATAATATCACTTAATTGATTAAATTTAGTACGCAAAATATCCAATAAGGTATTTGCAAGGTTTTATCCCTTCTTGAAGAAGCCCTTGTAATTCTTATGAGAAAGTGTTAATATTCCTGTGCATGTTTCCCGGCAGGCAGGACAAAGAGGAAACAGGAAACATGAATACAGGCAGAGGGCCGGTGTGGCTCAGGGGTAGAGCAGTGCACTCGTAATGCACAGGTCAACAGTTCGAATCTGTTCACCGGCTTCAGGAAAATTTATGGCAGTCGCTCCCGCACCCCGCTTAAGGGCCTTGGGCCCCTAAAAACCCCATATATTATATAATCGGGTTTCCTGGAGTATTGGCGCCGTTGTGCCTCGATAGGCGTTCAGCGATTTGTTTGAAGTTGAGAAGGGCGGCCTGTTCTTTAAGCCAGGTGATCAGCTCTCCGCCGGACTCATACTCCCAGGCAGTCAGGTTGTTCATGGCCTTATCTGCCTCGTCAATGTCGAACTTCTCGCAGGCTGCCCGCAGAGCGGCGAGAGTCGTGAGGTCTGGTTCGGGCTTCAACGGCTTAGGCGCGCTGACCTTGCGTACCTTCTGAATCAAAGCGGAGAGGCGCTCGGCCAACTGTTCCGCCGCCGCTAAAAACGCGCTGTTCTTCGCCTCAATGAAGGACAGGTCCTCCGCCTTCGCCGCGCGCTCTAAGTCCTCCGCCAGCGCCCCAACGTCCCCGGCGCATATCCCGCGGCTGCTCCCCTTGATCCCGTGGACGGTGACGGCGTAAGCCGCAAGGGTCTCTGGCTCCACGCAACGAAGCCCTTCCAACAAAAGAGGGGTATCCCTAGCGTAGGACTCCAACACCTCCAAGTATATCACCTCGTCCCTGCCAAAGCGCTCAATGCCCCGCTCCAGGTCGATCAGGCCCACGTCCGGCGCACCGAAAAGCTCCTTCCACGCTTCCAACAAAAGGGAGCCCGAAAGAGACTCCGACTGGAGCGTGGCCGGGGGGTTCGTGACTCCCTCCAAGTCCTTGCGTTCCTTGTCCTCGCATTCCTTTTCCCGGTTCTTGTTCCGAACCCACCGGCGAAGCAGCGAGTCCAAAAACATGGCGTTGATGGGCTTGGAGAGAAACGCCTGAAAGCCCTCTTGCAGAAACGCTTCCTCGTTGCCGACGATAGCATTGGCCGTCAGGATGATGATGGGCACGTTCTTCGCGTAGTCTGTACCCAGTTCCCGAATCCGCCGCAAGGTTTCGACGCCGTCCATTTCCGGCATCATGTGATCCATAAAAATCACATCGTACTGAACGTCCCCGCCGCGCACCAGGTTTATGGCCTGACTGCCGCTGAGGGCGCAGTCTACCCGCATCTTGTAGGGCTTCATCATGCCCCTGGCCACGTCCAGGTTGGTGGGGACGTCGTCTACCACCAGCACCTTCGCGTAGGGCATGGGAACGCGCACGAACTTCACCTGCCGCTCCCGCTTGTTTTTGAGGTAGTGGAAGCTCCTCAAACTTTCCGCCACTTCTAGGCCAAGAGGCACGTCCGTTACGAACCCCTGGCGGAAACGCACCGTGAAGACGCTGCCTTTCCCGTACTCGCTCTCCACCGTGACGCTGCCGCCCATCATTTCCGCCATGCGCTTGACCAGGGCCAGCCCCAGCCCCGTTCCCTCGATTTTACGATGGGAGGACATGTCCACTTGGCTGTAATTGGAAAAGAGCTTTGGCAGGTCCTCCGGCTTGATGCCGATGCCCGTGTCCTTCACCTGATTCGTCATCCAGATGACGTCTCCCTTTCGCTCACAGGCTATTCGCCACTCTACCGTTCCCTCCTGCGTGTACTTGAAGGCGTTGGACAGGAGATTGTTGCACATCTGCTTCACCCGCAGGTCGTCGCCGAAAAGGCGGCTGGGCAGGTTATCATCCACGTCCAGCTTGAAGGTGATGGACTTCTCGGCGATACGCATGATGTTTAGCGTAATAGTGTCGTTGATGAAGCTGGACGTCTCGTACTCCACAGGGCTCAACTGGAAGTTCCCGGACTCGATTTTGGAGATGTCCAGAATGTCGTTGATGATGGCCAGAAGCGTCTCCCCGGAGTGGTATATTTTCTCCAAATTTTCACGAACCTCACCCTCGACGGACTCCTCGCTGAGGAGCAGCTCCGACAGGCCAATGACGGCACTCATCGGCGTGCGCATTTCGTGGCTCATGCTGGCCAGGAAGTTGCTTTTCGCCTCGTTGGCGGCCTTTACCTCCGCGTTGAGGCTGGCGAGAGACTGGTTCTGTTCCTGGAGTCTGTAAAAGGGCCTCGACACCCAGTGAGAGACCAGAACGGCCAACGCGGCGCACAGGCCCAAGAACATCCCCGCAGCGATCAGCAGCCCCTCCTGGGACTGGGCCGCGGGACTTTCCATTAAGGGCGCTGCGATGCCCACCACCCAGCCTTTGCGGGAGGTCCTGAGGGTCTTCCACGCACAGAACCGTTCCGCGCCATCCAGGTACTTGTACACCCCGACGCCCCTGCTGCTCGACAGCATCCGCTCGACGAACTCCCCCATGCTTCTTTCGTTGGGATTCACCTTGCCGCGTTCGGGGTAGTTGACCCGCTCCAGTACCATAGAGGGCCGTACGTTGGCGATGGGGACGCCGGTTTCGTCCAGCATGAAAATATTCCCCGTCTCCCATATTCGAAAGTCCGCGATCAGCTCGCTGAAAAGCATCCCCGGCACGGTCACGGACAGAACCCGCCCCTCGTCGATGAGGGTGCAGACGTGCAGCACCAGAGTCCCCGATGGATCTTGGCGGGTGGTGGAGATGATGGTTGCCCCCTTGAAGGCCTCCTGGAGGTACTCGCTGTCCCGCAGGCGGTCTTCCGGGGTAGGCGGCGTTCCAGAAGAGACAACCAAGTGATCGCGTCGAAACACCGTGAACGCCAAAAAATCCTGGTAACGGCCCAGGAGCTCGTCGAGCACCGGTTTCAGGCGATGATCGGGGACGCCCTCAAGCGTGCGGGCGACCACCTCGGCGTCGGACTTCAGCAGCGCGATCCTTGCGCTGATGAACTCGTCAGCGATATCCACGATAGCTTGAATATCGCTTCTCACCGTTTCAATGATGCGGCTTCTAGTGAAAAAAAGGCTTATTCCCAGCTGTGCCGTCGTCGTGAACAACACGATAACGATGATCGCCATCGTCACCCTCGCACGAATGGATATTTTTAATAAAGACAGCAATTTTCGCACCTCCTCTTCCATGTTTTGGCGCGTTCATAGTCTCTAGAGCCACTCGCCTAAGGGTACCCAAACCGAGGAGAAACGCGCCAAAGGGCGCGCGGCGTCCCTGCCCTCCTCAGCCATGTCATAGACGAAGGCCCGCGTCCCACCATTAGCTGGAAGGGCCTTTACCCGTACCACCACCGTTTCCCCCAGTTTGGCGCTGACCCGGAACTCCGCGTGCATCTCTCGGACGCTCCAGCCCGCCGGATCCAGCGGCGTGGCCTCCCAGGCCCACTCAAAGTACACCGCGTTGTTCACGTGCCCGTTAGCGTCCAGGTCGTGAAAGCGCACCGGGAACGCCGTCTCTCCAAGCACCGGTTCGTCCCTTAGTCTCGCTCCTGAAAGCCGGGGTATCGCGGTGAACTCCCCGTCAATAGGGGGGTCGCCGCTCACGTCGGCAAAGACCTCCGGCAGGTGCTGGGCTGCCCGCACCGGATGCCCCGCGGCCAGATCAATCAGCACCCAAGAGGTCTTAGCCAGCACCAGGGTCTCCGCCTCATCCGCCTCCCGGAACACGCGGAAAGCCCGCAGGATGTGAAACCCATCCCCCGCCGTATGCCGCGTCTCGATAATGAGGGACTCGTTCATGCCCGGCAGCCGCGTCAGAACCTCTAAATCGTACTTCAAGAGCACCCAGCCATAGCCCCGCCGCATCAGCTCCGCCGGGGCGCCCTCCGTGCCCCCGACGGCCATTCCCGCCGTGTCCTGCAAGCGGTTGAGCAGGGCGTGTATCTTCATCTCGTTGGTACACGCCGTCTCCGACGGCAAGACGATTATCTTTCGTCTGTACACCGTTCAGTCCACCCCCTTGTCCGTATAATAGCACTCGCTTTGAGGTATAACGTTTTATATAGTCATAAACACGATAATAGTGAATAAAAGCTCAAAACAAGCGAAAAGGTTTTGCTTATGCAAGAGCCAATAGGTCTTATTTAAAGTCAAAATACTATATTTTTCCGTCAGGGGCTTAAAGTATGAAGGTATAGTTAATTAACAAAATAACGCTAAAGAACATTAAAGAACGACTAATAAATATTTTAAAACATTGAGCATTTATTTTAGCAAAGTATAACGGTTTAGTTCTAATTTTGCAAGAGGTTTTACGCGTTGTCACATGGCAAAGGCATGATATTTATGTTAAACTGTACAATTACTGGATTTACTTTGTTTATTTAGGTATTTTTGCTTAAAAAATACATCCAGCCATAATAAATCTCTACACCAAGCGCTCCCTGAGCAGTCCTTTAAGGAAGCACTGATTAATGGGGTTCTTAGGGGCCTGAGACCCCCCCTCGGGGTCTGAGACCCCGGGGGGGGGCAGAGCCCCGCAAGGGCTTAATCAGTGTTTCCCTGAGGTGGGATATCAAGGAAGCGCTGCTCTATACGCATCTATAATTCAGCATTATTTTGTTAAATCAATATAATAAATCTTCATTTTTATCCACAAAAAAAATATCTTTTCGTTGTGGATAAGTGTATAATTGGCGTGGAAAAGCCAGGATAGGCATTTCCCGCTGTGGATAACTATGCAAATACCTTAAAATTCCCGTGTCCTGTAATAGGTGGTGACAAAATTGCGGAAAAACTTGCAGGAAATGTGGCGGGACGTGTTGGACAAGGCCCTGCCTAGTCTTCCTGAGGGAAGCGAGGAGATGTGGCTTTCGTCCTGCGTGCCTACCGCCGTGGATGAGGGGGAACTCGTGGTGGACGTGGCGAACGTGTTCGTCAAGGAACAGATCGTCAGCCGCTTTTTGGGGGAGCTGAATAAGGCCGCCAAGGAGATCGGGGACGTCTCCATCATACGTCTTTCTGTCAGTGAGGAACCCACGGGCGGCAGCCGGGAGGAATGGGAGAACCGCGCGAAAGGAGCCGTCGGGTCCAAATTCAAGAGTGGACTGAACCTGAATGCAGGCTACACGTTCAAGTCCTTCGTTGTGGGGAAATCCAACCGTCTCGCCCACGCCGCCAGCGCCGCCGTGGCGGAGACCCCCGGTGACGCTTTCAACCCTCTCTTCATCTGGGGCGGGGTGGGTCTGGGCAAGACGCACCTGATGCATGCTATTTGTCACTACGCCCTCGAAAAAAAGAACAACCTCAATGTGGTCTACGTCAGCTCGGAGAAGTTCGTCAGCGAGTTTATCCAATCAATTCAAACGAAGCAGGGGCAGGAGTTCAAAAACAAGTACCGCACCGTGGACATCCTGCTCATCGACGACATTCAGTTTATGGGAGACAAGCACAGCAGTCAAGAGGAGTTCTTTTACACCTTCGACAGCCTGCGGGAGGTCAACAAGCAGATAGTCATCTGCTCTGACAGGGCCCCAACGGAGCTGAAAAACATTGAGGACCGCTTAAAGAGCCGCTTTACCTGGGGGTTGGTGACGGACATTCAG
The DNA here is from genome assembly GCA_031280275.1 of Synergistaceae bacterium. Lineage (GTDB taxonomy): Bacteria > Synergistota > Synergistia > Synergistales > Aminobacteriaceae > JAITGK01. The sequence continues at coordinate 25,701 of JAITGX010000040.1, read as the reverse complement.
CCGCCGGACCTGGAAACTCGCATTGCCATTTTACAGAAAAAGGCCCAATTGCGCGGCTGCGACATCCCCAGGAACGTTATTGACTTCCTGGCTCAACGAATTCCCAGCAATATCCGGGAACTGGAGGGTGCATTGAACCGCGTCATTGCCGATTCTAAGATCTCCAAGGAACCTATCAGCGTCGGTAACGCTTCCGTGTGGCTGAAAGACATGCTGAGACCGGACGTGAGGGGTCCTTCGACGATCAACGCCATTCAGAGCGTCGTGGCCGAGAACCTGAACATAACCGTGGAGGAACTGCTGAGTCCCAAACGCACGGCGGAGATCGCCAAGGCTCGGCAGATAGCTATGTACTTGTGCGGCGAACTCACGGAGCAGAGTCAGCAGGCCATAGCACGGGCCTTCAACAAGAAAGACCATACGACGTTCATCCACGCTCAACGGAAGATCAGCCAACTGATTAAAGATGATCCTAATATCTGCCAAATTGTGGAAAATATCAGGAGTAAATTGTGAATAAGTTGTGTATAAGCTGTGCATAACCCCCAAAAACCGGTGGATAATTTGTGGATAAAAACGAGGGTTTTCCACAAGAGGACGGGAGGTCAAAAAAGTTATCCTCTTTGTCCACATTTTATCCACAGGCAATCCACAACCTATCCACAACTTATCCACATAGATGAGAGCACTGGCGGCGGGGCTTCAAGGGACTTATCCACCAAATTTATCCCCTACTACTACTACTACTACTATTTTTAAATATATAAAGATAGTAGTAGAAGAAGAATGGGGATAACTTTGGGGCTTGTCCCCTGACAAAGAAAAAAGGCAAAAGCCCCAGACAAGGTTTTGAAAAAGGGGGTAAAAGGTATGAAGATTGAAATCATTCGGTCGGATTTTCTCAAGACGTGGCAAATGGCGGAGAGGTCCAGCAGTGCTAAAAGCACGCTCAGCTCTTTAAGCGGGGTGCTGGTGACGGCGGAGGGGGAGGAGGTTTGGCTTTCGGCCACGGACTTGAAGACCTCCATACGCTGTGCGGCGGAGGGCGTGAACGTCATCCGGGAGGGAGCGGCTATTCTGCCGGTGAAGCTCCTGGGAGAGCTTTTCAAGAAAGCCCCGTCGGATAAGCTCACCGTGGAGGTCAAGGACGAAAAGGGCCTGTTGATGGCGGGGCGGAACAAGACGAAATTCGCCACCTGGCCCGTCAGCGACTTTCCCAAGCTAGCGGATAGCGGGGGAGCTCAGATATTGTGCGATATACCTGCAGGGGAACTTCTGCGGCTTCTGGTGGAGGGCTCCATCGCCAGTTCCCCCGCGGACGATTTCCCGAAGTACCTGGGCGCGTGTTTGCTTCAGCTTACCGGCGAAAACCTCCGGCTGATCTCCACGGATACCCGCCGCCTGTCGCTCTCCAAGTGGCTCTGCGGGGAAGTCGGGGAGAAAGGTGAGCCGTCGGATTTACTGCTCCCTGTCCTGCCTCTTCGAGAGCTTCAGCGGCTCCTGGCCAGTACGGCGCCCGAAACACCCGTCCGTATTCTGTACGACGGCTCCCTGACCTGGTTCCAGTTGGGAAAGACGGAGTTCTCCATCCGACGGGTGGAGTCTTCTTTCCCAAACTACGAGAAAATTTTGAATCCAGTTAAGACCACCACGATCCTTCTGAAGCGGGACGAGTTTCTCTCAGCACTAGACCGCATCGACATTATCGTGCGTTCTCACACGCGGCTGGTGGTTATGCACTTATCGCCAGGCGGGAGCTTACGGCTGACGGGCAAGGCCCCGGAGTTCGGTGTCGTGGTGGAGGAGCTGGACGCGGACATTGGCGGTGATCCCATACAGGCTGGCTTTAACGTGGGTTTTCTCCAAGACGGTCTGAAGGCCCTGGGCACCGAAAGCGTCCGCATGAATCTTAACGGCGAGGCAGGCCAGGCCACCATCTGCCGCGAGGAGGCGGACGACTTTCTCTACATGCTTATGCCCATCCGAATCACCGAGCAGGACATCATCGAGCCCGACGACGATGAGTTCGAAAAGTCTGAAGAAAGAGCAGCGGAAAACGCGGCCGAAGAAACCGAGGGAAAGGATGAGAAAGAGCAGGAGTAGAACGAGATGGAGTTCTCTGAGACCGCGTGGAAGGGATTTAAAAATTTGCGGCCCCGCCGCCAGCGATGGCATCCGGGGTTTAACGTTCTTCTGGGACCCAACGGGGCCGGAAAAACAAATCTTTTGGAGTCCTTGAGCGTGCTCTCCGGCTGGGGAGCGTTTCCATCGCTGGGAAAGACGTCTTCTCTGGTGACTTGGAACGCGGATGGGGCTTTTCTCGCCGCCGCCGCCGCGGGGGAGCGGGAATTTACCGCTGAGGCGCGGGTAGGGGCTCGGATTTCCCTGCGGGCGGGGAATGAGCGGGTCACTCATTCGGAGCTGCGCGCCCTTCTCCCCTCGTTGGCCTTTCTGCCCCAGGACGTGGGGCTCTTGGAGGGAGCCGCTTCCGTCCGCCGCCGGTTTTTGGATCGACTCTGCGCCCTGGTCTCGCCCCTTTACGCACGCCGTCTCGCGGAGTACAAGCAGCTCGTGCGTCAGAAAACCGCCCTGCTACGCCAAAGCCGAGCTGGGGTGGGGGCCGCCCTGAGGGCACTGACCTCGCCCATGGCCCAATTGGGGGGTTGGATACGATGGAGCCGGGCGGAGGCCGCCGCGTTTTTTTTCAATTTTTTCGGGGCGCTGAAGGACGAACCCTCTGGCCTTCTTCCCTTCGAAGCCGAACTCTCGCTGGAGTTCAGGGACTACCACGAGGAAAGAACAATGAAAACCCTCACTCTTGAGGGTTCAGCACCGAGCCTGCCGTATCTCACGGGCGAGTTTGCCGCGGCTCTAGAAGCAGGGCTTGGCCTGGAGCTTCGCGCTGGGATGACACTCGTGGGGCCGCACCGGGACGATCTGACATTTTCGTGTCTGGGGCGGCCGGCAGCGCTGTCGCTCTCGCGGGGGCAGAAGCGGCGAATGGTGATGGCGGCGATCCTGGCCGCCGGGCGGGTGATTGAGGCGAAACTGCGGCTGAAACCCATTCTGCTCCTGGACGACGTGGCCGCAGAACTGGACGCCGAAGGCCAGGAGCGAACGGGCCGGGCTTTGGCCGCCTCCGGCTGGCAGGTATTTTCCGCTTCCGCCAGTGACGGTAAAAATCCCTTCGGGGAGGCCGCGAACGCCGTATGGCGCGTCGAAGAGGGAACGATATCGTGAATTTGGATTTCCACGCGGCCATATAGACCACTTTTTGACGAAACGCTTCTGAAAGTCCCCCAATTTTTTGTGGTACAATTTCGAAGGAAAACACGGATTAACCCCTTGCGGGGCTCCGCCCCACACCCCGCTAGGGGTCTCAGACCCCGAGGGGCCTGAGGCCCCTAAGAGCCCCATTAATCAGTGTTTCCGAAGTAAAGTAGGCTATTTTAATGAGGAAAGGGGAAAACGGCGGTGCTTCCTACTGTTCTGCGCGGAGCAAAAATTCCCAGCGTTCGGGTCATGCTGGTCATTTTGGTCTTATGCACGTCGATTCCCTCCCTGTTGCTTTTTGGGTGGCTGAAAATCCGCAGCGAGAACCAGGTTATCTCCATCGTGGCCATGACCACCACGGAGGTGGCGCGAAGCGTGGCCTTCGCAGAGCAGGTCATGAACACCTCGGTCCGCAGCTTCCTCAAACGTATGGAGATGCAAGGCGCCGTGCAGGAACTGGACCTCTGGCGGTGCGGGGAACTTTTCGCCAGTCGGGTGCACACCTTCGACAACTACACGGACATTTTTCTGCTGGACAGCTGCGGCAAGGTGCTGGTCTCAGGAGGGGGCATCGCGGGGCAGTTCATCCCCGAACTTTTCCCGGCGGATCTCGGCACGGAGGTTCAAGTACTGCCCAGCCTTTACATCCAGTCGTACCCAAATCGGGTGGTTCCCTATGTCCTGGGCCTGAACCCCGACGAGACGGGCCGACCCAGCCACGCCCTGGCCGTCCTCGTGGACGCCAAGTACTACACCTCAATTATGCGCGCCCTTAATTCCCCCCAGAGATGGGCTTTCTTTCTCTTGGACTCCAATGGAGTGTTCCTTTTCCGGCACTCATCAGAACTTCCTATCGAGGGTCAGGCCTTTGGTGACGCGCCCTCGGGAGTGGACGAAGACCCGAAAATCTCTGGGAAAATTTGGAATCATCTCCTGGAGAGCAAGGAACGTCAGGGGTGGTTCCGAGATGTGGACAGCGACGGGATGTGGCGCGTGTTTGGCTACGTTCGGCTCTACCTTCAGGACTCCGACCCGCTCCCTTACCTGACGGTGCTGGCCACCCACGCCGAGAACGACGTCCCCCATGGAGCCTCATTGGCCATCGTCAAGAGCATCTTTTTTATTTTGTACGTCATTGCCGTCAGCGGCTCCTTCGCCGTCCATTTCGGTACCAAGTGGCTGGCCTTGCCCCTGGAGCGTTATCTGGCCGCCACAAGGCGCTTTGCTGCGGGGGACCTGACGGCTCGTTCCAACGTGAACTACGACTTGGGCGAGATCGGGATGCTGGCACGTTCTTTTGACGAGATGGCCGACGTTTTGGAGACCAGAGACGCCCAACAACGCGCTGCGGAGGCCGATCTGGCCCATCACGCCTCCAAACTGGAAGAACTCGTCCAACGGCGCACTGAGGCCCTGGAGGAATCTCAGAAGCGCGTCCGGCTGATCCTGGACTCCACCTCCGAGGGCATCGTGGAGTTGAACATGGAACTTCGCGTCACCTTTGCCAATAAGGCCGCTATGTCCCTGCTGGGTTTTGCTGAGGGGGAGCTTATGTCCCGCGAGTTTTTCGAGGCCGTCCCCCAGACGGACAGAGAAGGCGATCCGTGCGGCAAGGCGGGTTCCCCGCTTTACGCGGCGCTGCGGAGCGGCGGTCGGGGCCGTGTTTCTGGCGTGGGCTTCGTGCGGAAGGACGGCTCCTGGTTCCCTGTCAGCCTTCATACCGCACCGGTGATGCGCGACGACGTCCAGACCGGTTTTGTCCTGGCCTTCCTGGACCAGACCAACGTCCTGGAGACCTACGAGATGATGGACGCTATCTATAAGACCACGGACAACGGCTACATTACCGTTTCGGACGACCTCCAAATTCTGGACTGCAACCCAGCTATGACGCGCATGCTGAGCGTGGGGAGCAAGCGGAGGTTCGTGGAGGGGTACCCGCGCTTTTCCCCGACTTTCCAGCCGGACGGGACGCCCTCTAACGAGAAGTTCGCCGAGGCCATCGCCCGAACGCTCGAAAACGGCTCCGCCGCGCTGGAATGGGTTTACATGGACGCCTCGAAAAACCTCATTCCCTGCAAGATGAGCCTGACCGCTATTCACGTGAACCGGCGCAAGCTGGTGGTGGTCAGTGTCCACGACCTGCGTGATCAGCGCAAGGCCCAGGACGCTCTGGCCCAGCAGCGCGAGCAGCTTCAGAACATTTTGGACTCGACTCCCATCATTCTGGCCCTGGTCATCGACAACAAGATACACACCGTGAACCGGAACGGGATGGAGCTGCTGGGCGTCTCCATCGGCGACCCGCCCCTCGCCGCATACGTCGAAGAGGAGGATCGAGCGCGCCTTTTGAAGTTCCTTGAGCGCAGCGAGAGAGTGGAAAATTGGTCCGTGAAGATGCAAGACAAAAAAGGCAATTTCTACAACACGCTCATATCCTTGCGGCCTTTCATTTACGACGGCAAGCGGGCGCTCCTGACCTGGATCGTCAACGTGACCGATCTGAAACGCGCTCAGGAGGACGCGGAGCAGGCCGCCCGCGTGAAGAGCGAGTTTCTTGCCAGCATGAGTCACGAGATCCGCACGCCCATGAACGCCATTATCGGCATGAGTCACCTGTGCCTGCAAACCGAAATGACGGAGAAGCAGCACAATTACCTGACCAAAATACACCAGGCGGCAACGTCGCTCCTGTCCATCATCAACGACATTCTGGACTTTTCCAAGATTGAGGCGGGCAAACTGACCTTTGAAAAGGTCCGCTTCCGCCTGACGGACGTGCTCAGAAACCTGTGGGACCTGGTCGCCGTCAACGCGGAGGAAAAAGGCCTGCTTTTCTCCCTGGACGTGGCCAGGAACACCCAAGACAGCTTAGTGGGGGACTCCTTCCGCTTGCAGCAGGTTCTTCTGAACCTCTGCAACAACGCGGTTAAGTTCACGGAACGGGGCAGTATCATCCTCTCCGCTTCCTCTGACCCTCCAGAAGAGCGGGAGGGTAACAAGATGGTGACGCTCCGCTTCTCCATCAGCGACACGGGCATTGGAATCAACGAGGAGCAGGTATCACGCCTTTTCGCGCCTTTCACCCAGGCCGACAGCTCCACGACGCGCAAATATGGCGGCAGCGGGCTGGGGCTTTCCATCAGCAAGCACCTGGTGGAGTCTATGGGGGGAACCATCGCGGTGGAAAGCACCCTGGGGCAAGGCAGCACCTTTCGCTTTTCGGTGCAGCTGGAGGAGGGTGATGACGGGGTTAACCCCGTTGCGGCCGACCTTAGCGGGATGCGCGCGCTGGTGGTGGACGACGAGGAGGCGGCCCGCGAGATTCTGCGGGAAATGTTGACCTCCCTGAACCTCCGGGCCGATGAGTCCGCTTCCGGAGGCGAGGCTTTGAAAAAGCTGAAGACGGCCATAGACGAGAAAGACGCCTACAGTTTCCTCGTCTTAGACTGGCGCATGGAGGGCATGGACGGCGAGGCCACCGTGCTTTGCATGCGCGGCGAACTTGGCGAAGGGGAGCGTCCTCGCGTGGTGATGGTCTCCGCCTACAACGACGAGGACTGTCGTCAGGTGTGCAAGCGGCTTGAAGTGGAGGGATTTTTACCCAAGCCGGTCTCCCGGTCGGACCTGTACGACACCCTAGTATCCACCCTGGACCGAACGGGGGACGCACCCACCGAAGGCGTACTTGCCGAGGACGGCGAACCCATGCTGGACGCGGACGTTCTGTTAGTGGAGGATAACTTGATCAACCAGGAGATAGCCCTGGAGCTGCTCCGAGACAAAGCGCCGCGTATTGACGTGGCCAACAACGGGGCTGAGGCGGTGGAGGCCGTCAAAAAAAGGAAATACGACCTGATTTTCATGGACATTCAGATGCCCGTGCTGGATGGATTGGACGCGACGAAACAAATCCGGGAGCTTCCCGGCTGCGGACTGGACGTGCTGCCCATCGTGGCGATGACAGCCCACGCCATGCAGGGGGATTTCGAAAAGAGCCTTTCCGTGGGAATGAACGACCACATCACAAAACCCATTAACGTGGATGAACTCTACCGCGCCTTCTACAAATGGGCCTCCAAAGGCATCCAAAACCGCAAGGGGCGAACTCCACAGCCTGCGGTCAAGGGGTAACTCTGTCCGGCAAAAACGAACGCACCCATGACCCCCATTAAGACCCACACGACAATAATAGCACAAAATTTAGATATCGTAACACAAAAGAATGACATGAACTCAGCATTTCCCTTATAATATGTGCAGGGCGAAGCACGTCTTTTTGGGCGTTTCCGGCTCCATATTCTACCTAAAACAGGCAAGGGGTTTTCTGTTTGACCGAATATATCAGCATCAAAGGCGCAAGGGAGCACAATCTAAAAAACGTGAGCGTGGACATTCCACGCGGAAAATTAATCGTCATCACGGGCCCGTCGGGGTCGGGAAAGTCATCTCTGGCTTTCGACACCCTTTACGCCGAGGGCCAGCGCCGCTACGTGGAGTCCCTCTCCGCCTATGCGCGGCAGTTTCTGGGTATGCAGAAAAAACCTGACGTAGACGACATATCGGGCCTGTCCCCCGCCATCTCCATCGAGCAGAAGGGCACGGGGCACAACCCCCGCTCCATCGTGGGGACCGTCACGGAAATCTACGACTACCTGCGGCTGCTTTACGGGCGCGTGGGGATACCCTACTGCCCCCAGTGCGGCAAGCCCGTCATCCGGCACTCTATCGACGAGATCGTGGCGCTGATCTTCCAAAACGACCTGGACAAGCGGGTGGAGATTCTTTCCCCCCTGGTGCGGGGGAAAAAAGGGGAGTTCAAGAACCTCTTCGCCCAGACGCGGGAGAAGGGCTATACCCGCGTACGCGTGGACGGCGTGGTGTTGTGGCTGGAGGAGGGCATTGAGCTGGATAAAAAGAAACGCCACAACATCGAGGTGGTCATCGACCGGCTGAAGGTGGCGGAGGACCGCCGCAGCCGCATCGCGGAGTCTATCGAGGCAGCGTTTCGGCTTTCGGACGGCTACGTGCTGATCGCCCCAAAGGAGGAGACGGAGCGCACGCTGACGGAAAATTACGCCTGCGCGAACTGCGACGTGACGATGCCGGTGATCGAGCCGCGCCTCTTCTCGTTCAACAACCCTTTCGGAGCGTGCCCTGACTGCGCTGGGTTGGGCAGCCACGAGCACTTCTCCGAGGAGCTTTCCATTGACCCGGACCGCGCCCTGGAAGAGGGGGCCATCCTCCCCTGGAAGACGAAGCCCTACTTTCTGACGAAAATCGCTCTCTTCGCGAAAAAATATCACTGGAACCTCTCCGTAAAATATAAAGATTTGCCCCAGAACGTCAAAGATTTCATTCTGTACGGCAGCGACGATCGGGTTCCGATGATTTTCACGGAAAAGGGAATAGACCGCCAATACATGGGGCGGTATGAGGGCTTGCTCAACTGGCTGGAGGCCCGCTGGAACGAGACCGAGTCCGAGGCCGTGATTGAGGAGCTTTCCCCCTACCGAGTGGAGGACATCTGTACGTCCTGCAACGGGCTGCGCCTGCGCCCGGAGGCCTTGACCGTGAAGGTGGGGGGGTACGGTATAGGAGAGCTTCTGACCATGCCCGTGGACAAGCTGGCCGAGGTTACAAAGAACTTTTCCCTGGGAACGACCCACGCGAACGTCGTGGGGCAGGTTATGGCGGAGATTCAAAAACGCTTGGACTTTCTGGTGGAGGTAGGGGTGGGGTACCTGTCGCTTCTGCGGCGCGCGGACACTCTCTCCGGGGGGGAAAGCCAAAGGATACGCCTGGCGACGCAGATCGGGTCGAAGCTCAGCGGCGTGCTTTACGTTCTGGACGAGCCGACCATCGGACTGCATTCCTGCGACACGGAACGCCTGGTGACGGCCCTGGCGTCGATCCGCGACCTGGGTAACACGGTGGTGGTGGTGGAGCACGACCGGGAGACGATGAAGGCCGCCGACGCCCTGATAGAGATGGGCCCCGCGGCGGGGGAGCTGGGAGGGGAAATCGTCTGCAACGGGACCTACTCCGACGTTCTGGCGGCGGACGGCCTCACCGGGCTATACCTGCGGGGGCAGGCGACGGGGATTACTCGGCGTGAGGCTCGCCGTGCACCGTCGGGATGGCTTGCCGTAAAGGGGGCTGAACACCATAACTTGAAAAAAATCGACGTAAAAATCCCCAAGGGGGTGTTCACCTGCATATGCGGGGTGTCGGGGTCGGGCAAGAGCAGCTTCGTCTACGACGTGCTCTACAAGGGCATGAGGCGCCTCCTTGATCGCGACTTCCGCGAGCGCCCCGGTCAGCATAAGGAAATCGTCGGGGCCTCGGACTTCGAGAACGTGGTTCTGGTGGATCAGAGCCCCATCGGGCGCACACCGCGCTCCAACCCCGCCACCTACACGGGGGTTTTTTCACTGATTCGGGACTTTTTCGCCGAGCTGACAGAGGCCAAGATACGGGGTTACAAAGCGGGACGCTTCAGTTTTAACGTCAAGGGCGGGCGTTGCGAGGCCTGCGGGGGAGCGGGGTCGGTGAAGGTATCCATGCTCTTTTTACCGGATATCTACGTGGACTGCGAAATATGCGGCGGGACGCGCTACAATCACGAAACCCTGGAGGTGCGGTTCAAGGGCAAGTCCATCGCTGACGTGCTGGCCATGACCGTTGACGAGGCCGTGGATTTTTTTGCGGACATTCCGAGGATAGCGTTGAAGCTGCGACTGATTCAGGACGCGGGCCTGGGATACATCCGCCTGGGACAGTCGGCCCTCACCCTCTCCGGCGGCGAGGCCCAGAGGGTAAAACTCTCGAAGGAGCTGGCGAAGCGCTTCGGGGGTAAAACCCTCTACCTGCTGGACGAACCCACCACGGGCCTTTTCTACACGGACGTGCGCAAACTGTTGGAGATCGTCCACCGTATCGTGGACCAGGGTAACACGGTGGTGTTCATTGAACATAACCTGGACGTGCTGCTCTCCGCCGACCACATCGTGGACCTGGGTCCGGAGGGGGGCGAGGGGGGCGGCAGAATCGTCACCGAGGGCACTCCGGAAAAGGTGGCGGCCTCAGGCAAGGGTTACACGTCCAAATATCTGAAAGAATACATGGAAGAGTTGACCACCCACGAAAAAAACACGAACATAGGGAGGCCATTGTCATGAGCGCAGAGAAGTTCCTGGAAATTTTGGAGGGTGACAAAGAAATCGCGCTGGCCACATCGGTAGGGAACGTTCCGAACGTTAGGATTGTCAACGTCTGCTGCAAGCCGGGGCAGCCAGGAGTTCTGCTTTTCATGTCCAGTCGCGACAATCACAAAGTCGAGGAATTTGCCCAAAACGACACCGTGGCGTTTACGTCTGTTCCGAAGGAGGGAATAGCCCATGTGCGGTCTGTCAGGGCCGTGGTGCGAAAGAGCGCACTCACGCTGAAAGACGTTGAACAGCTGTTCGTGTCTGCGATCCCCGATTACGGCGAGACTATCGCGGCAATTGGGGACACGCTGGACGTGTTCGAGATTCGCGTAACAAAGACCATGATCATCACAGGCTTCGGGGAGCCGGAATGGGTTGAGTTTTAGGGAAGGACTGATTAATGGGGTTCTTGGGGGTTCACGGCTCCTAAGCGGGGCGTGAAGCTGGGCCCCGCAAGAGGTTAATCGGTGTTTCCTTAAGCCTAATGATAAAGAAAGGAAAACAAAAAAACGTTTTGCATTAGTATAACCATTTTGCCAGAAGGGAGGGTGCTCAATACTCCTTCCGGAAAGACTTTATTGCGGATTTTGCGGGAAGGCGGCGTTCACATCGAGAGCCCCTGCGGGGGCGCGGGAACCTGCGGCAAATGCGGGGTGATGGTTCTCTCCGGAGAAGCCCCTCCTCCGTCTTTAAACGAGCGGGCGTTTAACCTGGGAGATCGAAGGCGTCTGGCGTGCCGCCTGGTTCCAGCGGAAAATATAACGGTGGAGCTATGCGGCCCCGCCTTTCTTAACGTGCTTTCCGAAGAAGAAGTGGTCTCTTCCGAAGAAAGTTCCACTTCGATGAAGAAGGAAATCTCGTCTTCTCTGGGACTGGCGGCGGACATCGGCACAACCACCCTGGAAGCAGCTCTGGTGGATTTGAACACGGGGCGGGAGCTGGCCTCGCGGTCTGCGCTCAACCCTCAGGCGCGGTTCGGCATGGACGTGCTGTCGCGTATCTCCCACGTCATGGCGCGGCCGGAGAGTCTTCAGGAAATGCGAGGAATGCTGACAAAAACGCTGGACGCGATGGCGGAAGCCCTTTGCCGGGAGGTCGGTGCGAGGCCGTCCGCCATAGAACAGGTTGCCGCCGCGGGGAACTGCGCCATGCTTCACATTCTCATGGGCGTCAATCCCGCACCGCTGGGGGCTTTTCCGTTCACGCCCGCCTTCACGGAAGCCCTGGACGTCCCTGCCGCCGAGGCCGGCTTGAAAGGGCTCGCCCGTCTATACTGTCCGCCCTCCGCGTCGGCTTTTATCGGCGCAGACATCGTAGCGGGGGTCTGCGCCTCCGGCTTGACCCGGCGGGAGGGGAACACGCTTTTCATCGACATCGGCACCAACGGGGAAATGGTTCTGTCGCGGGGCGGGAAGCTGGCGTCCTGTTCCTGCGCGGCGGGCCCGGCTCTGGAGGGAATGAACATCAGCCACGGCTCCCATGCCGCGCCCGGCGCGGTGGAGGATGTTTTTATCGGCGCGGACGGTCTGGTGCGACTGAAAATCGTCGGCAGGCAAGGTGTCGGGTACCCCCCTTTCGATACGGCCCCGCCTCTATTGGGGCTTTGCGGGAGCGGGGTTTTGGCGGCGGTACGGGAATTTTTGCGCGTGGGGCTTTTACGGACAGACGGCGCCTTCACGGGGCGGGGCGGACTGCCGGGGGAAGTTCTGGCCGCTCTGTACGCGGAGGATGGGCTTTCGATTCGGCTGGGCGGCGGGATCGCCGTGACCCAGAAAGACGTGCGCCAGGTGCAGCTGGCGAAGGGTGCGCTGCTCTCAGGCGCGCACGCGCTTTTGGCTTACACCGGACTGGAGGTCAGAGACCTGGACGCGGTATTGGTGGCGGGGCAATTTGGGGCGCACCTTTCAGCGGGGCTTCTGACGGACTGCGGGGTGATCCCGCCTGGACTGGAAAAAAAAGTCGAATACCTGGGCAATACGTCAAAAGCTGGGGCGCGCTTAGCCCTGAACTCATCTGCCGCACGACGGGAAATGGAAGAACTCGCTCGTGAAATTGCGTACCTCGACCTCAGCGCCCTCGCGAACTACGAACCTCTCTTTTTGCGGTGTTTGAACTTCGATTGAGGGAAGACTGAATACGCGTCTTTTTGACGAAAACCACGGGTGCGCCGTCTCTTTTTGCTTATGCCCTACAATACGATAAAATATTCAACGATAAAATATTTATTGTAAAGCTGCGGAAACGGAAAACGATTATCGCGTCGAAAGCTGTGGTGGAGTATGAAGGTCGTGGTTGTGGGAGCTGGGGAGGTTGGTTTTGGCGTGGCGGCCACTCTTTCGGGGGAGGGTCACGATGTGAACGTGGTGGAGCAGGACGAGGAGCGGGCCGCGAAGGCGGGGGACGAGCTGAACGTCCGGGTGGTATGGGGAAATGGGGCACGTCCCCAGATTCTCCACGAGGCGGGGGTGCGGGACGGCTGCGGCGTGGACTTCCTCGTGGCCTGCACCAACCGGGACGAGGCCAACATCCTCGCCTGCTGGATCGGCAAGCGGGCGGGAGTGAAACGGGTCATAGCGCGGGCACGGGGGCTGGAGTTCACCGATTCTCCCGCATGGGCGGAGGACCTGGGCATCGACATGATGATCTCCCCAGAACGCTCCGTGGCACGGGAGATTCTGGAGCTTCTTTCCGTCAGCACCGCCGTCCACACGGCTGAGCTTCTGGGCGGGCGGGCGGCGATCTACGCCTTCCGGGTGGCTCCGGGCTCTCCCCTGACGAACCTCTCGCTGAAGGAAGTTCGCATGCAGAACCCCGATCTCATCGCTATCGTGGTTTACGTGGAGCGCCCTGAAGAGGGTAACGTGGTTCCCAACGGCGACACGGTGCTGCGGGAGGGCGACCTGTGCTATGTGGTCTCTTACCGGGAACAGGTGTGGAAGCTGGAAAGGCTCTTCCGACTCCACTCCTCGCGGACCCTGAGGCGCGTGTTCATCGTGGGCGGGGGCAAGCTGGGATTTCAAGTGGCTCACGGATTGGAGACGAACTACCGGGGCGTGAACGTACGGCTTATCGACCGCGATAGGGCCCGCTGCGACCGGCTGGCGTCGGAGTTGGAAGGAGCCCTGGTTTTGAACGCCGACGGAGCAGATGAGGCCCTGCTTTCGGAGGAGGGCATCGCCGAAGCGGACGGCTACGTCTGCGCCACGGACTCCGATGAGGTCAACCTGATCTACAGCGCCATCGCCAAGTCCATGGGGGCCCACAAGGCCGTGGCGGTGGTTCGGCGGAAGCTCTACCTGGACATGCCGGGGCGCATCCCCATCGACGCCGTGGTTGACCCCAACGAGGCCCTAACCGCCGTGATTTTGCGCTACATTCGCTATCCGGGGAGTTCCAAAGCCCTGTCCATCATCGAAAAGATCGACGCCGAGATGCTGGAAATCGTGATGCCGGAGGGTCATGCCCTGCTGGACGCCCCCTTGGCGCAGCTCAAGGTGCCTAAGGGCGTTCTGGTGGCGCTGGTGGCCAGGAAAAAGAAGGTTTTCGTCCCCGACGGCTCCACGTGCCTTAAGGGCGGGGACCACGTGATCCTTTTCGCGTCTACGGCCCAGATGCGCCTCGCCGCGGAGATTTTTGGGTAAGGGGGCTTGCACCTTGAAGTTCCGCTTGGTAGCGCGGGTTCTTTCCCTGATATCGTTAGTTATTTCACTTTGCTTCACCCTGCCCATGATTTGGTCATGGTTTGACGACTCCGGGGACGTGTGGGCCTTCGGCGCATCCCTGGCCTGCGGGATAACCATCAGCACCGCCCTTTACGGGCTTTCGTACCTGGGGCGACTCCCTCTGGGCGAGGACGACGCGGCCTACGAGGAGCTGGGAATACGGGAGGCCCTGGCGGTGGTGGGACTGTCCTGGGTGATCGCGACGGCGGTGGGAGCTCTGCCGTTTTTGTTCGCGGGGGCGCTTCGTTCCTACACGGATGCCTTTTTCGAGGCTATGTCGGGCTTCACCACTACGGGCTCCACAGTCATCGAGGACCTGAGCCCGGTCTCCCGTGCCGTGCTGTTCTGGCGCAGCATGACCCACTGGCTGGGGGGTATGGGGATCATCGTCCTGAGTCTGGCTGTCCTGCCCTTCCTGGGTGTGGGGGGTATGGAACTCTACAAGGCCGAGGTTCCCGGCCCCACGCCGGAGAAACTCACTCCGCGGGTGCAGCAGACGGCCCTGTTCCTCTGGGAGGTCTACGTTCTTTTGACGGGACTGGAGACGATTTTTCTGATGCTGGGGGGCATGGACCTTTTCGACGCCTTAACCCACGCCTTCGGAACGGTGGCCACGGGGGGTTTCTCCAACCGGAACGAGTCGATAGCCTACTACCGGTCTCCTTACATTGAGTGGGTTATCACGTTTTTCATGTTCGCGTCAGGGGTCAACTTCTCGCTGCACTTTCTGTTTTTGACCGGCGGCTGGCGCAGGGCCTGGCGCGACGAGGAGTTTCTGCTTTACACGAAACTCTTCCTCGGCGTCTCAGTCCTGATCGGCGTGGTGCTCTGGCTGAAGGGAACCGGCGCCGAGCAAGCCGTGCGGGCTGCGGCCTTTCAGGTAGCGAGCTTCATGACCACCACCGGCTTCGTCTCGGAAAACTACACCCTGTGGCCGCACTTCACTCAGTTCCTGATTCTGCTGTTAGCCTTCGCCGGGGGCTGCGCGGGTTCCACCGGCGGCGGGCTGAAGGTGGTGCGGGTGCTGGTGCTGGGGCGCTGCATCGAGCGGGAGATATTGAGCACGCTGCACCCCCGCGCCGTAACCCAAACACGGGTGAACGGAAAGGTGGTTTCCCCCAAGGCCTTGAACGCAGTGCTGGCGTTCTTTACGCTCTACGTGATGCTCTTCGTGGCGTCCACCTTGGTGGTGATTGCCATGGGGGAGAACAAGCTTAACGCGGCGACGGCGGTTTCCGGCGTGGTGGCCAGCCTGTCCAACCTAGGTCCCGGCCTGGGCGATCTGGGCGTGCCGGAAACCTACGCCTGGCTTCCCCCCGCTGTCAAATGGGTCTTCTGCTTCTGTATGCTGGCCGGCCGCCTCGAACTCTACTCCGTGATCCTTCTGCTCTTTCCCTCTACCTGGCGCCGCTAAAAACCAAAAAACAAAAAGCCGGGTATCAGCGCGTAAAAATTTTGTGGAGATGAAAACAAAGGGGCCTCAGGGGCCTTTTTCAGTGTTTGGGATGAGGGGCTTGACGCTCAGGGGGTTTTGCCCGCGATCACGGAAATGATCACCAGGTCTTCTTTGCCCGTGTTGCTGAGCGCATGGGACTGACCCAGTCGGGCGATGGTGATGTCGCCGGGCCCCACTTCGTGTTCCGTACCGTCGTCGTTTTTAAACACCCCGCTGCCTGAGACGACGATGTAGACGTCCTCGTTGACCTCATGCTTGTGAAAACCGATGGAGTCTCCAGGCTTGAGGGTCAACCAGGCGATTTCCCGGACGGGGTTTTCCATTGGGGGCATATCCCGGGTGAACGCGTACTTGCCGTAAAGGGTTCCAACACCGCCGCCAGCTTTCTCCTTGTCCAGAATAATGAGGGACTCTTTCTTGAAAATATCGGCAAAAGCGCATGAGGCTAGAGTAGTTACCACAAAAAGGCACGCAACGACAAAAAACAACTTCCGTCTCATCACATAAACCTCCCGTCCTCAGAGCCGTTGGCTCTTTTTGTCCAAATTTTACGCGCTGATACCCCAACTTTTTCCCGTTCGTGATTAACCGCCATGACCTCGTTCTTAATCGGACAGAATTTTTTCACGCTCCAGAATTATACCACAAACGTCTTCTTTCTGTCTCAACATGGAATCGCAAATGGTCATGTGACGAGGTTTTCAAAAAAGTGTTCAAGTCGTTGAGCAGTGACGCGGATATGCAAGATATGTCAATTGACAGCACATCTTGTAAGGCCCGCCGGCACTCAGCGGGTGCAAAAAAGGGGCAGAAGATGTTGTGAAGAATAAACTGTTGCTGGAGAATTTCAGCGGCTGCTCGAAAAATGTCATTTTGTCTGTAAGTTATTGTAAATATTTGTGAATGCTGGTTATGCCTGCTTGCATTTGTAGCTATCTCCTATCTTATAATTGAAATAGCTACTTTTTAATACTCTTTTCTCATAAAGTAAATAATTTACCTGCTCATTTTCATGCGTTTGCCCTGCGATACAGGCGCAGGGGAGTATACACCGCACCCTCGGGGGTCAGTTCGCTCTTGACGAGGAAAAATCCCTCGCAACGCCAAGTCAGCGTTGGAGCCTCCGCGAGGGCCTCGGCGAGGCCCAGTGGCAGGGGAGCCGCCTCGCGGAGCCGCGCCAGGGTGAGGTGAGGGGTGTATTTTTTCATTTCGGGGGGAAAACCGGAAGCAACGGCAATCCGCTCCACGCGCCCGGCTAGGGCGGTTAAGTCCTCGTTTCCCCCGTCCCCACCCAGCCAGAGCGCCCGAGACTGTGCAGATTTCGGAAACCCGCCAGCCCGACTCAGACGGACGTTGAAAGGTTCTCTCATCCCCATCTCCATTTTTTCCAGAGCATTGGCGAAGACCTCGACTTTGGCCTTGGGTGCTTCACCCAAAAAGCGCAGGGTGATGTGCCATTGCTTGCGCGTTGTCCACTTGAAGAGGGCCAGAAGACGTAAACGCGCCACGAACCTCTCCAGTCGATCCAGCACGTCTTCCGGCGGGATCACGGCGACAAAAGCGCGCAGAATTTCGGGATCCGTCATGGTTAGCCCAGCTTGGAAAAGTCAACGTGACAGTAGCCGCCAGGGTTCTTTTCCAGGTAATCCTGGTGGTGCTCCTCAGCGGCGTAGAAGTTTTCCAGAGGTTTCAGCTCCACGGCCAGGGGACGGGAGTACTTGGCCTGTTCGGCGGCGAACACCTTTTCGGCGGTTTCCTTGTCCTCCAGCGTTAGATAGTAGACGCCCGTGCGGTACTGCGTGCCGAAGTCCTCGCCTTGACGGTTGACGCTCAGAGGGTCGATAATGGTGAAAAAGGCGGTCAGCAGGCTTGCGAGAGATGTCCGCTTGGGGTCGTACAAAACCTCTACCGTCTCGGCATGGCCGGTGTTCTTGTGGCAGACCTCCTCATAGATGGGGTTAGCCGTCGTCCCGTTAGCGTAGCCCACCGTGGTGTCCGCAACGCCCGGCACCCGCGCCATGAAGGCCTCTGCGCCCCAAAAACACCCCCCGGCCAGGTAAATTTTTTCGAGCGCACCTCTATTAAACGCCTCTCCCGCGTTAGGATTGGACGGAAGAACCTTCCGTTCCATGTTTGTTTCCAACATGATACAACCTCCCATATTTTAAAGCAACGTCAACAACTTAAGCCTTAGGAAAAAATTTTTCTATTGTAATGATACTTTACCTTCCAAGTTATATCCAACAATTTAAGGTGCCAGACACTGAAAAGTTACTGCGAAAGTTGAGTCACTATACTCAACCTGCTAGCCTTTATTTCACCAATGAACCTTTTATCATCATTTAGGGAAGTGCTGATTAAACCCTTGTGGGGCTCTGCCCCCGCTTAAGGTTCTGCTTTTTATAGTTTGGGCGGCTTCTTCGAATTCAGCTAGGAGGAGTAAATCCGACACGCGAGAGACGACCGCGGCGGTAGCGGTGTCGAGGCGCAACTCCCCTAACTCGGCGATGAGGTCGTCGGCCCGGCGAACGTCTTCAGCGGCGAGGGACTCCTGTAAAGAGGTCAAAAGGGGCACAACTTCCTCGAGCGGCGCTGACTCCGGTTCGCTGAGAGAGATCTCCGGCGCGGCAGGACTCAAAGCCGTTTCGATGTTCTGCACCAGAGCGGTAAGGCCGTCCCGAAAAACGCCGACTCGCTCCCAAATGAACGCCAAATCCCCGCGTTTCCCCGCGCTCTCCAGAAGCGCCGCCGTCTCCGCCAAGGCCGTGGCCCCGATGTTGGTGGAGGCGCTTTTGAGCGCGTGTACCTGAACGACGAAGTTTTTCAGGTCTTTCTCGGCACAGGTTACGCTGAGAAATTCCATTCTATCGGCAACGTCGCGGCAGTAGATTTTCAACACACCCCGGTAGTTCTCCTCCGAACCACTCGCCATGGCCATGCCCCTTTTCATGTCCACTCCCTCCAATTCGAAAAGAACACTCTCCTTGGGTGCAGCCGGTTCCCGATGAACAGCCGTGCGCTGTTTTTCCTTGGGAATCCACTTGCGGAGAATGGCGTCTAGTTTGGCGGGGTCTATCGGTTTGGAGATGAAATCGTCCATTCCCCGTTTCAGAAACATCTCGTGCATTCCGGAAACGGCGTTAGCCGTGAGAGCCACAATGGGCAGTTTCTCCAGGCCGCCGCCCAGGGCGCGAATGGCCTTCGTCGCCTCAATCCCGTCCATACCGGGCATCATATGATCCATCAGCACCAGGTCGTACTCGTTCTCGCGAACCAGCGCGATGGACTCCTCGCCGCTCTCGCAGGTGTCCACCGTCATCATGTACGGGGCCAGAAGCCCTTTTGCCACCACCAGGTTGGTCAGAATGTCGTCCACCAACAACACCCTGGCGCTGGGAGCGGAGAACCGCGCGCCGGGCTTGCTGGGGCTGATGATCAGCGTCTCGTTGTTCAGCGCGTTCGCAAGGGAGACAGCGTAGGCTGGCATGATGATGACGGGAAGGTCCCGAAACGCGGGCATCTCGTTCAGCCCCGCCAGTAAAATCAGCGTGGTATCGGCCTTTGCGTTCGCGGTTTTAGCGCCGTTCAGAAAATCCCTCGCGCGAGCGGCAAGAGTGGGCGAGACGAGGGCGAAACGGTAGGCGCCCTCCGCCAGCTTATCCATGAACTCCTCTCCGTCCGCCGCGGTGGTGACGGCAACGCCCAGGTCCTCCAGTGTCTTGTGAATCGAATCGACGTAAAGGGGACGCTCGTCGCAGAACAAAACACTTTTTTCTTTCACGTCGTCCACTACGGCCACGGGCGAGTCCCCGTCGAACTTCTGGGGAATGGCGGCGGTGAACACCGAGCCCTCCCCGTAGACGCTCGTCACCGTAATGTCCCCGCCCATGGCCAGGCAGAGCTTCTTGGTGATGGCCAGACCCAGCCCGGTTCCCTCTACTCCCTTGTTGCGCTTGGCATCGAATCGGACGAACTCCCCAAAGAGTCCCTTTATGTCCTCCGGTTTTATGCCTATCCCACTGTCAGCTACCTCAAGCTTCAGCACGATAGTGTCTTCCCCCGTCCGCTCCCCCGTGGCGGAGAACATAATGAAGCCCTCAAAGGTGTACTTCGCGGCGTTGGAGAGTATGTTGAGGAGCACCTGCCGTACCCGCGTCTCGTCGCCAATCAGGTTGTTCGGCAGGGAGGACTGGATGTTGGCGGCGAACAGCAGCGGCTTTTCTGACAGCCGCACCCGTATGATGTTCACCACATCGTTCAAAAGAGAGGCCAAGATGTAGGGCGCGGGCGTGATGCCCAAGTTGCCAGACTCAATCTTGGAGAAGTCCAGGATGTCGTTGATGATAGAAAGAAGGTTTTGCCCCGCCTGCTTGATGCCAGCGAAGTACTCCCCGGTGAGGGGCAGACTGTCCGTCCGCAGGCCCAGCTCGCTCAGGCCCATGACGGCGTTCATGGGTGTGCGGATCTCATGGCTCATCCGGGCCAGGAACGCCGACTTACTCTTGTTCTCCTCGTCGGACCGCATTTTCGCCGCGCTCAGGCGCAGCAGCAGGTAGCCCAGGCAAGCCGCCAGGGAAACCCCCATCAGTACCAAAAGCGTTATGGTGTTGTACATGTAGCCGTAGTAGTCGTGAAGCGGGATGATAACTCCCAGATACCAGCCGTTGCCCATGCGCAGAAACGACGCCAAGGAGGCGGTTCCGTCGGCGTCCGTGATCCGCGCGGACCGCACGGCCTTGCGCATCAAAAGCAGCTGAGGCAGCTCCGCATAGTCCTCATCGAGGTCTTGGAGCTGACGACCCACGAACTCTCCGTGTTTGTGCCCCACCACCACCATGTTCTGGGTGAGGATCATCCCATAAGCGCCTCTCACCAAGTGAAGGGCGTCGATGTACTTTTTCAGCCACGAGATGTCCACGTCCAACATCAGGATTCCCATGGATTCGCCGGAGCTGGCGCGGACGTTCTGCACTATGGACAGGATCACCTCGCCCGTCCTCACGTCCACATAGGGTTCGGTGTGTATGATGGTATCTCCCTCGCTCCTCACCGCCGCATCGTACCAGGGGCGCTGCTGGGGGATGTAGTCTGGCCCGGGATGGATAAGGTTCAGGCTGTCGATGAGTTTACCCTCGATGAACCCGTTGAGGGATATATACCGGGACGGCCCGAAGCGCTCGCTGCGGATCTTTTCCGTCATCTCTTTGAGGTACGCAATTACCTGACCTTGGCTTGCGTTCCTTTCCAGCATGTCCCGCACGGTGTAGGCCGCGTTGGACAGAGTGACCGCCCCATTGGAAAGCAGCGCGTCCACGCTGATCTCGGCGGCCAGCATCGCGTCGTTCAGCCCCTCGGTAAGGTGCCGCCGCATGATATTGCCGATGGAGGCGCACCCAGCCAGCACTACCAAAAAAAAGGCGGCGAACACCAAAGTGAGCTGCAGGTAGTTCGCCCTTATCACATGCTTCCAGTTGGACCCAACATTCATCGAAGCTCTCTCACGTTGCGATAGTACCAGTCCAGGCTGTCGCATATAACCGCGTCGGAGAGCGTGCCGCCCTCCACGCCTACAGTCCTCCCCTCGTTGGTTTCCATCACCCCGTCAAAAACGCCGTTTACCCCATCTTCGATCTCTGCGCGGGCCTTCGCCACGGTCTCGGCGGCCTCAGGGGGCAGGAGGTTCTCGTTGAGCGGGGCCAAGTCGACCACTCCGTCCCTCAGGCCGCCGAAGTAGGGTTCGGTGGTGAAGGAGCCGTCAATCACGCTTTGAACCAAGCGGGTATAGTACACGCCCCAGTTCCACATGACCGACGTTATCACGGCTCCTGGTGCGACACGGCTCATGTCCGTGTTGTAGCCTACACCCCAAAAACCAGCTGCCTGGGCCGCTATCTGCGGGTTCGGAGTGTCGCAGTGCTGGGCGATGACGTCGCAGCCCTCGGCGAGCAGTGCGCGGGCAGCCTGTCTCTCTCCCATGGGATCATACCATCTGTACGTGACCTTCACCAGAATCTGAGCGTCCCGGTTGACCCGCTCCACCCCTAAGGCAAAGGCGTTGAGACCACTGGTGACTTGACTGTTTGCCCGACCCATGGCCGCCACATAGCCGATTTTGCCGTTTTTTGTCCGCAGTCCTGCCGCGATGCCGCTCAGATACCGCGCCTGATAGATGCGCCCGAAGTAGTGGGTGAGGTTGGTTGCGTTGCGCAATTTTACGTAAATTTGCGCGAAAGCCACGTTCGAGAACCTTGCGGCGAGCTTTTCGCAGGTCTCCGCGTAACCGTCGCTGGTGGAGATGATGAGGTTAACCCCCTCGGCGATGCACTCCCTCATGGCAAGCTCCACCGCCGGTTTGTTGAGGTCCGAAACACTCAACTTGCGGATGATCTGATCATCGCGGAGTTCCAGGGCTCGCTGCATCTCCAGGATTCCGACGTCATGGGCGCGGCTGTACCCTCCGGCGGAGGGATCTGCCAGGTAGAGGACAGCCACCTTCACCTGTCTCCTGTCCAGCGATCGGCCGGGCCTCCAGATCTGACCCTGCGGGTTCCGCAAAAACACCCAGCTCAGGGCTAAAACCACGAGGATCACTAGAAATAAGAGCTTCTTTTTCGTCCTCACAACGTTTTCCCCTCCGTCTATCGGCGTTCGTCAGGACCCAGAGCTTTTAGGAAAGAGTCGGTGGTGGCTGCGGCTTTTTCAAACTCCGATTTTAGAAGCAAGTCCGAGACCTCATCGAGAAGGGTTTTTGTCTTCTCGTTGTCCGTTCCAGCCAACTCCGCCAAAAGGCTGTCTGCTTTCCCCACGTCCTCCCTGGCAAGGGCTTCCTTCAGGTGCAGGAGGCTGGCGACGGGAACCTCCGACAAACCCGCTGCCGGCGCCGGGCGCAAGCTGGCGGCTAGGGTACTGCGCACGTGTCCCACGAACTCGGCAAGTCTTTCACGGAACCCGTCGAGCCGCTCCCGGATAAAAGCTATGTCCCCTCGTTTACCCGCGTCTTCCAGGGCCGCGGCATCCTCCGACAACGCCTTGGCGCCCACGTTTGCCGAGGCGCTTTTAAGAGCGTGGGCCTGTGTCGTGAAATTCTTTAAATCGGCCTCCACCTGCGAGGAATAAAGAAACTCCATCCGCACCTCCGCGTCGTGACAAAACAGCGCCAGCAACTCCCGGTATTGCGCCTCCGTGCCGCCGCTTAATACCATGCCCAAGACCGTGTCGAGTCCTTCGATCTTGACGGAAGAAGACGCTTGGGGCCTCCTCCTCTCCGCCTGCCTCTCAAACCGCTTCTCCGGCGGAACCCATTTCTTGATGAGTTCGTTCAGTTTTTTGATCTCTATCGGCTTCGAAAGATAATCGTTAAAGCCGTTTTTCAGGAACATCTCCCTCATGCCGGAGACAGCGTTGGCCGTTAAGGCCACGATGGGCACTTTCTCGAAGCGCCCGCCCAGCGCCCGTATCGCCTCCGTGGCCATTATTCCGTCCATGTCCGGCATCATGTGATCCATCAGCACTAGGCCGTACTCGCGCTTCTGCACCATCGCCACCGATTCCTCCCCACTGGCGCAGGTGTCCACCACCATCTCGTAAGGGGCAAGGAGGCCCTCCGCGACCCTCAGGTTGCTCTGCACGTCATCCACGACCAGCACGCGGAAGCCCGGTGCGGTGAAGCGCACACCTGTTTCGCCGTGGGGCCTGATGTTCCTATCCAAACTGTCCAGCGCTATCGGCCTGCTGTCCGCGACGGTCTGAAACAGGGTTGCCGTGAAGGTGGAACCCTTACCGTACTCACTTGTCACCGTGATGTCCCCGCCCATGAGGCGGCACAGGTTTCGCGCTATCGCCAGCCCCAGGCCCGTACCCTCCACGTTGGCGTTGTGTTGTGCGTCCAGGCGGGAAAAGTTATCAAAGAGCTTTCCTAAGTCCTCCGGTTTGATTCCGAGACCGGTGTCCTCTACCGAGAAAGTCAGGAACACCTTGCCCTCTGACCTGGGTTCGCAGCGGGCCGTGAACTTCACGAAGCCCTTTTTCGTGTACTTCTCCGCATTCGAGAGGAGGTTCAAAAGAACCTGCCGGATGCGGGCCACGTCTCCGACGAGGAAAGCGGGGATGGAGGTGTCCACGTCCCGGAGAAAATCCACGGGTTTTTCGCCGAGACGAACGCGGGCAACGGTGAGGGCGTCGTTTAATAAGGAGGCCGTGTCATAGAGTTCACTCACGATCTCCATGCGGTTCGACTCTATCTTTGAAAAATCTAGAATATCGTTAATAATGGAAAGGAGGTGATTCCCAGCTCGCTGGATATCCGTAATGTACCCCGCCGCCCTAGGCGTACCGTACTCCCTCTGAGCCAGCTCGCTCATGCCTATAATGGCGTTCATGGGTGTGCGGATCTCGTGGCTCATCCGGGCTAAAAACGCGCTTTTTGAATGGGACGCGGTCTGAGCTCTTTGGGTCATCTTCAGAAGCTCGTCGTTCTGCCGGGCAATCACACGCAACATGTGAAAGTAAAAAAACAGACCCACAATGATAAAAAGGGCCGAGATGCCGAGCTGCTGCCATATTCGCCTGAAAACCACTCTATAGATGCGCTCTGCGTCCAGATCGCAAGCAACAACCCCCACCATCGCTCCGGAAGAGTTGAACAGCGGGGCATATACTGATACGCCCGCTCCTACGCCCGCGAAATCCCTTTCGTCCACCTGCGGGGTCCAGGTCTCGTAAGTTTGCAGGTAGGCCTTCGCGGCGCTGACGTCCTCTTTCTTGCCGAGAGGGGAAAAGATCGCCTGCTCTGGGTTGCCGCCGTCGATGATGAATCGGTGGACGTTTTCCTTGCCTGGCGCCATGGTGTAAAGACGGCGGCAGCGCGTTTCCATTTTCAAAGCGGCGAGTTTTTTCCGGGTTTCTTCGTAAAAAGAATCGGAGGGGTCGAGAGTTTTGGAAAGTTTTTCAAATTTGTCGCCTTCGATAAGGGCGGCGGCGCGCTCCAGCAGGGGAAAGCCCTGACGCAGGGCGATACCGACGCCCACGTCGTAGTACTGCTGAACAGAGAGGATGACAACCACCAAAAACAGCGCCAGGATAAAGAGCACGTAGATCAGGGTAAAACGTAGTCTCAACATGCTTGTGGCGACTGGGCGCGGCGTATCCAGGACGGTCCGGGACGGCTGGGTTTCGTTGGCCGAAGCGCGCTGTCCTGCGAAAGCGGGATCCGAGTCCGTGCTTGTCTGAATGTTTTGAAAGGGGGAACTCATCGTGTTTTTTACGCCTACGCTTCCGTTAAAAGATTGGTCACCTGCTCAAAGGCATCTACCAGAATGGGGTCGAGGTGATCCCCGTGTTTCTTTTGAATGAGCTGGAGTGCCTCAGTTGCCTTACGAAAGTTTTCTTTGAGGTGGTTGAGGTCTTTCACCAGGGATTCAATCTTCCACAGTTGAGCCTCCAGCAGACGCCTTTGCGCTTCGAGCATGAGGTGCAGTTCCACCTTCCGCCGCAGAAGCTGGGGAAGAAACGGCTTAGAGATGTAGTCGGCGGCTCCTAAAGAGATACCGTCCAGTTCGCTCTCCAGGGAATGGATGGCGGTCAGGAAGATCACGGGGATGACGCTCATGACTGGATCGGCTTTGAGGAGCTTCAGGGCCTCGTAGCCGTCCATGCCCGGCATGTTGATGTCGAGCAGGATCAACTTGGGGATGTTGCGTTGGAGCAGGTCGAACATCTTTTCCGCCGAGGGGACGGTGAACACCTCGTAAAAGTCCACCAGCGAGTTTTTGGCGGCCTTTAGATTGGTGACGTCGTCGTCCACAATCATGATCATCGGGCGTTCCCGATCCATCCTATCCCTATCCACCATACCACGCGTCCCTCCATTTTCGGTTTCACTATATTTTACATTATATACGATATAGGATAAAAGCAAGCGGGCGGGAGGGAATTCCTAAATAGGAATTCCCTCCCGCCCGCTTTACTAGTTTTCTGGCAGAGACCTACTCTCCCGTATGTACCCCATACAGTACCATCGGCGCTGTCAAGCTTAACTTCC